>JANWKX010000060.1 GCA_025451145.1 Vampirovibrionales bacterium | reverse complement strand
TGGATAAGACCATTCGGGAAAAGTATCCGGCCACTCAAAATGCTGCCTTACAAGCTTATGTCAGTCGTATCGGTGAGAAAATTGCTCATCAAAGCCATACCAACTACCCTTTTTCTTACACCGTTTTGGCAGACACCCGAACCATCAATGCGTTTTCAGGCCCCGGCGGGTTTGTTTACATCACCACCGGATTATTGAACCTGTTGGAGAATGAGGCGCAATTGGCGGCTGTTTTGGGGCATGAAACCGGCCATATTATCAAGCACCATGCGTTGAAGCAAATGGAAGATCAATCTCTGGCGAAAACGGCCTTAAGTCTTTTGAGCGAGTTAACGGGCCGCAATCTCAATAATGGCTTGACTCAGATGGGGACCTTCATCCTGCTTCAAAAATTTAGTCGGGAAGAGGAGTATGAGGCTGACCTGATTGGGATTCAGCTGATGGTCAACGCCCATTATAACCCACAAGGCATGGTTCAATTGCTGGATAAACTGAATGCTTTGGATGCCAATGGCGTCTATTTGGCCTTTCTACAGAATCATCCCAGTAGCATGGCTCGTGCTGAAAGGGCAAAAGCCTATATTGAGGAACATCATCTGATCCACCCTGGGCAGGTCTTGGATACCCATGCGTTTCATGAGTTCGTTCGTGCTGAACCCTAAGTGAACAAAACGCCCAGTCCCGCTTGAGGAACCAGGCGTATTTGCTCAAGTGTTTGTTCTGATTTAGACCAATAAGCTGGCGGCTTCCATGGCCTCCTTGACGGTTTGCCCCATGACGGCAGGGCTTTCGCAGACCCGGATGCCTGCTGCTTTTAAGGCTTCCATTTTTTCCTTGGCTGTCCCGTGACCCCCGGAAATAATGGCGCCGGCATGACCCATCCGTTTGCCAGGAGGTGCGGTTTGACCGGCAATAAAGCAGACCACCGGTTTGGTGACATGTTCCTGAATATAGGCTGCCGCTTCCTCCTCAGCCGATCCACCAATTTCGCCAATCATACAAATCGCTTTGGTTTGTGGATCATTCTGGAAGGCTTCCAGACAGTCGATAAAGTTGGTGCCGTTCACCGGATCACCGCCAATGCCCACACATGTGGATTGACCAATGCCCAATTGAGTTAATTGGTAAACCACTTCGTAGGTCAAGGTTCCACTTCTGGAGACCACACCAACGGGGCCTTTTTTATGAATGTGGGCGGGCATAATCCCGATTTTACATTTGTCCGGGGAGATCAGCCCAGGGCAGTTCGGACCAATCAAGCGGGTGCGTTTGCCCTTCATGCTGTTTTTCACATTGAGCATATCCCGAACCGGAATGCCTTCAGTGATACAGATGGCCATGTCCAAATCCGCGTCGACGGCCTCTAAAATGGCGTCAGCCGCAAAGGGCGGGGGAACAAAAATGACAGAGACATTGGCCTGGGTGGCTTCTTTAGCTTCTTTGACGGTATTAAAGACAGGGACTTGGCCTAAAGCCGTGGTGCCGCCTTTTCCAGGGGTCACACCCGCCACCACCTTGGTGCCGTATTTTAAGCATTGTTCTGCGTGAAACGAGCCTTCCCTCCCGGTAATTCCTTGAACCAAGACCCGTGTATTTTCATCAATCCAAATTGACATCTTGCAGTTCCTTTCTTAACCCACGACACTAACGGATTTAACGGCATGAGCCACTTTTTCAGCCGCTTCCTGCATGGTGTCGGCAATCATGAATTTCAAAGGCGCTTTGGCCAAAATTTCCTTGCCACGCTCGACGTTGGTGCCTTCCATCCGAATCACAATGGGGAGACGGATATCGAGCTTAGCGGCCGCAGCCACAACCCCTTCGGCCAGCAGATCGCATCGTAAAATGCCGCCGAAGATATTGATGAGGACTGCTTCAACGCTTTTATCCGAAAGCAGGATTCGGAAGGCATTTTCAATGGCCTCGGCGTTGGCTCCGCCCCCCACATCCAAAAAGTTGGCTGGTGCAGCGCCGTAAAGCTTAATGATGTCCATGGTGGCCATGGCGAGCCCAGCCCCATTGACCATACAACCCACATTGCCATCCAATTTAATGTAGTTCAGGTGATACTTGGAGGCTTCCACTTCAAGCGGATCTTCTTCATCCAAATCCCGCATTTTCTCAATATCAGGATGACGGTAGAGGGCATTGTCATCGAAATTGACCTTGGCATCCAGGGCAAAGACCCGTTGATCCTGAGTAATGACCAAGGGGTTGATTTCAACCAAGGCGCAATCCTTGTCCCAGAAGAGTTGATATAGCTTCATAATTAAGCTAACCGTGCTTTTTACGGCCGCTTCAGGAATATTCAGAGCGTAGGCCACATTTCGCGCCTGATAAGGCTGAATCCCAATCAATGGATCGATCCATTCTTTAATGATTTTGTCCGGCTGGGTCGCTGCCACTTCTTCAATGTCCATGCCGCCTTCGGTGCTGGCCATGATGAC
This sequence comes from Vampirovibrionales bacterium, assembly GCA_025451145.1. Taxonomy (GTDB): domain Bacteria; phylum Cyanobacteriota; class Vampirovibrionia; order Vampirovibrionales; family JAGQHJ01; genus JANWKX01. The sequence goes on along the minus strand of JANWKX010000060.1, from coordinate 8,562 downwards.
GGGCTTTGAGGTGACCCGATCCAGGACAATACTGAGATAGAGCTCGCGTTCAATGGCAGAAGCTTCTTCGACCAGGACGGATTTCACCTTTCGGCCTTGAGGGCCTGTCTGAGGGGTGACAAGTTGCATGCCGATAATTTGTTTGGCGGCTTCCCGAACCCCTTCAATGGAATCCACGACCTTGACGCCGCCGCCTTTTCCGCGGCCACCCGCGTGAATCTGAGCCTTAACCACATATTTAGAACTTGTCAGTGTTTTAGCCGCATTGACGGCTTCATCAGGCGTAAACGCCACTTCGCCATTCGGGGTAGGTACATCATATCCCCGAAACAGACTTTTGGCTTGATATTCATGGATTTTCATGGAACAAAATGCCTCTTTTCATTTCACATCAAACACAATTCCTAATCCTAGTTTACCCCAAACACATGTCCCCATGGTCAAAGCCGACCAGAGCGACGAATAAATACAATTGCCATGAAAAAAGCGAGCACTTTTGGTGAAGTGCCCGCTTTTTAAGAATGGACCGAATAAGAGATTATTCGGCTGGGTCGATTTGAGCCCGTTGGAGTTTGTCACTGTAATCGATATAAACGGTTTTCCACTCCGTGAAAATATCCAAGCAAGCTTCTGCCGCTTCTCGGTGCCCGTTACCGGTGTTCTTGGTCCCGCCAAAAGGCAGGTGAACTTCCGCGCCAATGGTGGGAGCGTTGACATAGGTAATCCCAGCATCCAAATCCCGAATGGCTTCAAAGGCCTGATTGACGTTCTTGGTATAGATGGCCGTCGACAGACCAAATTCGATATCGTTTGCGACATGAAGGGCTTCTTTGAGGTCGCTGACTGGGATCAACGCTGTGACCGGGCCAAAGATCTCTTCTTGGGCAATACGCATATTGGGCTTGACTTCATCGAAAATGGTGGGTTCAAAGAACCAGCCAGATCCTGCGCTGGTCGCCCGATGTCCGCCACAAATCAACTTCGCGCCATCTTCCTGGCCAATCTGAACGTATTTTTCAATTTTCTTCAGAGAGGCTTCATTAATGACGGGGCCAACATCCACGCCGGGATCTAAACCATAGCCCAGTTTTAAGGACTTCGCCTTTTCGACTAGTTTGTCACGAAGCTTAGGATAAATGCCTTTTTGAACGATAACTCGGCTGGTCGCCGTGCAACGTTGGCCAGCAGTCCCGAAGGCGCCCCAGATAATCCCATCAACGGCCAAATCCAGGTTGGCATCATCCATGACGATGGTGGCGTTCTTGCCGCCCATCTCCAAAGAGACCCGTTTAAAGGTCGGTGCGCATTTTTCATTGACATGACGGCCCACTTCACAGGATCCGGTAAAGGAAACCAAACGGACATCCGGGTGTTCCAATATGGCATCACCGACAGCACCCCCGCCACCTGTGACCATATTCAGCACCCCAGCCGGTAAGCCCGCTTCTTCTAAGATTTCTACAAATCGGGTTGCGACTAAGGGGGTATCGCTAGCGGGTTTAAAAATCACTGTGTTGCCTGCCACCAAAGCCGGCGCGATTTTCCAGCTGGGAATGGCCATGGGGAAATTCCAGGGGGTGATACAGGCAATGACGCCAATGGGCATGCGAACCGACATGGCAAATTTGTTTTTTAATTCCGAAGGGGTGGTGTTTCCAAACATCCGGCGGCCTTCGCCAGCGGCATAAAACACCATATCGATTACTTCCTGGATATCGCCACGGGCTTCAGCCAGGACTTTACCCATTTCACGGGTTAATTCGCGCGACAACTCTTCTTTCCGTTCCGCAAAAATTTGTCCGGCCCGGAATAAGATTTCAGCGCGTTTTGGGGCCGGATAGAGCCGCCATTCTTCATAGGCCTTTTTGGCAACCGCAACGGCTTCATCCACATCCTGCTTATCAGAGGCCGGGAAAATCCCAACGATATCAGACGGGTTGGCCGGATTGATGCTTTGGAAGGTTCGGCCGGATTTGGCCGGTTTCCATTGGCCGTTAATAAAATTCTTAAATTCGGGAATCGCCGTGGAACCTGTTTTTTCCCCGACGACTGCTTGTGTTTCTACCATATGACCAATTCTCCTTAATCCGTTATTCACCAAGACATGGTAGGCCTATTTTACTGAAAAAGTCTCAATCCATCAAAAATATCGCTGGGTGTTTGGCAATGGGGATTCTTTTGGCGTTTTCGCAGTGGCACAGTATTGATGAATTCGGCTTTGGAAAACCAGGCTATAATGAAAGAATGGCCACTCTGGATCAATCGCTTTTGGAACGTTTTCAGCAAGGCCGGGATGAATTTCTGGCCAGCCTGAGTTTTCATCGGGATTTATCGCCCAATACCCTGAGAGCCTACCGAAATGATTTGGAAGGGTTTCTACACTGGCTCACAGAACAGGATATTGAGGCGGATTCTGAGGCATTAAGGCGTATTCCGGGACAGTTTACCCAGTTCTTACATCGGCAGAACTTGGCCAAAAGCAGTATGTCCCGAAAACTCAGCGCCCTGAAGATGTTTTTTAAATATTTACTCAAAGAACAGTATTTTGCCCTGGGGGATTTATCTTTGCAGTTTCAAGGACCTAAGCAGGCTAAGAAACTACCAGGCTTTTTAACCATTTTGGATCTGACCAAAATGAAGCAGGCGGTTTTAGACGGTGAAAAAGACTGGAAGTCCCTGGAACCGATTGCCCTTCGGAATCTGCTGATGCTGGAATTTCTTTTCTCTTCCGGGGTTCGGGTGGCTGAGCTGACCTCGATTAAACTATCGGATATTGACCTTGACGAAGGTGAAGTTCGGGTGTTAGGCAAGGGCCGTCGGGAGCGAATTACCTTTATCAGCCAGGAAGCCCTGATGTATCTAGGCGCGTATCTGGAAAAAGCCTATCCAGAATTGCTGGGGCGAGCTCATAAGCTTCAAGACACTTTATTCATCAATTACCAGGGCAATCCACTTTCACCCAGGAGTGTGCATCGCATTCTGGTTCAAATTGGACAGGAGACATGCATTGCCCAGAAAATCTCCCCGCATACTTTTCGCCATAGTTTTGCCACGCATCTTCTAAACCATGGTGTGGATTTAAGGGTGGTTCAGGAACTACTCGGGCATGTCAGCATTCGAACCACCCAGATTTATACCCATGTCACCACGGAACGATTGAAAAGTGCTTACCTGAAAGCCCATCCCAGGGCACAAGGACCATCATTGTTTCATTAAGCTTCAAGTAAAACCGATGCCATGGCGGCAACGGCTTCATGGTGGCCGATGGGGCCAATGCCTTCCATGGTTTTGGCTTTAATGCCCACTTGAGATTCGGATAATCCAAGGGCCTGGGCAATCGATTTTTGAATCGCCTCTCTATAAGGCCCAATTTTAGGTGCTTCTAAGAGAATCGTGGTATCGATATTCAATATCCGAAATCCCGCACCCTGAACATGTTTGGCCACCTGTTTCAATAAATCCAGGCTCTTGGCGTTCTTGTAGGCTTCATCGTCTGGTGGAAAGTATTGACCGATATCCCCTAGGCCAGCCGCTCCCAGTAAGGCATCGGTAATGGCATGGAGTAAGACATCACCGTCTGAATGGCCAAGAGGCCCAGAGGGCCAATCCAAGTGAACACCGCCTAGCAGAAACGGTCTTTCCGGGATCAGGCGATGCAGATCAAAGCCTTGGCCAACACGGATCATCCCAGCGGAAGCTCCTCACTATCCGTTACCGGCAACGACTGAAAAACAAAGCGCTCGATGGCATGGGCTGCCCCATCTTCGTCAATGGTCAGGGTCACATGGTTGGCTTGCGCTTTGACATGATCCGGGGCGTTGCCCATAGCGACCCCGATGCCTGCCCCACAAATCATGGAGAGATCATTTTCCTGATCGCCGATGGCCATGACTTCATCAGGCGAAATAGACCACTTCTCCAGGAGGAACCGAATTGCCTCCCATTTGGAAACAGAGTGATGGACAATTTCACAAAAATTGTGCCGGGACTTACAGATACTGACGGATGAAGCGAATTGAGGTTTTAACGTCTCAATAATGGCATCGCATCGATCGTCAATAATCATGATTTTAGAAGGATTCCCTGTGAGAATGTCGTGAAATTGATTCACTTCAATGGGTTGAACCCCCGATATTTTTTGATAAAAAATGGCACTGGGGTTATAGGCTGTCGTAAAAAGCTGATCATCCACATACACATTGGCGTGGATGGATTCGGCATGGATATAATCGATAATCCCGCGGGCGGTTCCCAGATCAATGCCCTGGTGAAACAAGATTGGATGGTCCAAAATATGGTCAACGGGCTGGGAAATATCCCGAATCATGGCGCCCTGATACGAGACTACCGGTCCCTGAACGTTCAATTCCTCTGCAAAGGGGAAAGTCGAAGGAAACATGCGACCGGTGGCAATGACAACGTGAACCCCCTTGTCTTGAGCACGTTTAAGAACAGCCTTGGTCATTGGGGAAATGGCCAGAGCCTCATTGACTAGGGTGCCGTCTAAGTCCAAAGCAATGACTTTGATCATGCCACTATCATAGCATCTCTCTAATCAGAATGGCTGATGAGCAACTTTGGTGGCGCACACTCAGTGAGCGATGTTAGAGGATAGTGGTAAAGTTGCAATGATGAAATTATGGGGCGCTTTGCTGAGCGTCAATTTGGGCCAGCATCGTTTGAATATCATCCATGACATGTTGGAGGGCTTGGGGATTATTCATGACATTGCCATGAAGGCCCAAGTTTGCATGAATATCCACATCTTTTGGCGAAGCATGGGTCAGGTCAGAGGCCAATTCTTTTTGCATGCCGGGTACAGCGGTTTGATCCCGGTTGCTTCCAATGAGTAGGACTGGGCTATAGATGGTCTTGGCATCCTTGGCCGCATCGAACGGCTCAACCATACTATTGGGGTCAGCGGCTAAGAGTTTGACCATCCAATTAGAATCTTCCTTCTGAAGCATGCCCCGGTAAACATCCCTGACACTGGAAGGCGTTTCCAGTAAAACCACCAGCTTGACAGGATATTTATGCACTGTCACGGGTTTACCATTTTGCATAACGGTGGTGGTTTCTCCGGCCACATGGGCGGTAACCGTTCCTCCCAGGGAAATCCCCATAAGCACCATCTGGTTTTGTGAAACGCCTTTTTTGGTATCCAGGTAATGAATGGCCGATTCCAACGCGTTATAGTGGGCCGTTTGGGATGGATGCCCTTGGCTATTCCCGTAGCCGGGATATTCATAGACCAAAAAGCCAATGCCTTGCTGTTGGCAGAGGGACATCAAGTGTTGTGGGAAATCAATGGTGTTTTCGGTGCCGTTAGAAAAAACAATGGTAGGCTGACCTGGCTTTGCAGGTATGTACCACCCATGAAGTTTCACCTGTGGGTTGAGGGTCGACTCGAAGTAAACATTATCGATGCTCCCCTGAAGTTGTTTATCTTTCAGTTGGGAAATGGCCACAGGCTTAGGCAGATTTTGAAAGATCATTTTGGCTTCAATATCTTGAGGATCAAAATGATGGGCGATACCGGCTAAAATGAGCTGTTGGCCGGTGGAGCTTGCATTGTGGTACTCAATGGCTGGGGGAAGCAAGATGCCAATCCCCGTGACTAAAAACAGGGCAGCTTTGGCGACCCATGACTTGGCTCTGAAACCAGGAAGTTGAGGTATCCTGAATTTGCCATTGCCATCTCCAAATAAAACATGAGAAGACGGCGTTTGTGCGCTTGTGGGTGCTGAAAACGTCGAACGATACTGAACAGTAGGGCGCAAATTAACGTGAGAAATTCGGGACATGACTTAATCTCCTGAAACAATGAGGTCCCTTAATAAACGCCTTCAAGATGATGAATTGTCAACCATATGAATCATAGTTACAAAATTTAATTTTGAGCCAAGATAATTTGTTTCTCAAAAGGATGCTAACCATTAATCCGGCTTGTCTTGGGGAATGATATGGATCCCTTTGACAAACCACTTAATGGGGGTCATGGCTGAGAGGGAGACGATTAAATAAATGAGAAATCCAAGCCGTGGGAAATAATAGGCTAAACATGTTCCGATGACCGCAAAGGCCAAGGGAAGTATCATTCTGAAGTGAATAATTCGTTTAACCGGTAATTTAAGCTCAGGACGGGTTAAACGGTTATCCATGTAAGCATACCGGGCAATCAACATGAGTAGAAAATAGCTGCTGGTGAGGGTGACACCATAGAGGACTGCGATAATGGGGAGCCTGCCGTATCGGCTCATCAATGCTGCCGGAAAAGGGACAAAGGTGACAGAGAGCAGTAATAAAAAATTTAACGAGATGAGCACTCGATTGGCACGGATGATATTGCCAAATAACAGATAATGTGCGGTCCAATAATTCGCAATATTCAAGAAACTGACGATATAAATTAAATAATGCCGCCATTGCTGCTCAAGGAGTCTGGGTAACTCCGAAGCGGCTGCTGATGGCAAGATATTGGGTAATGAACCCAGAATGATGAGCAAGGTCATGGCAAAGGCGAAAATCGCATCACTGAGCCCCTTAATGCGAGAAACATCAGAAGGAAAAATAAAAGTATATTCTTCGTTTTGGGCCATCAGATCTGCTTATCCTGTGTTGCTTTAATGGGTCTTACTTTTTGATCTGCTCCTTTAGTGATACCAATCGTGATAACCAGTGTTATACGCTTTTACAATGGCTTGTGAGAACTGTTTTGGATGGTTCCAATACCAACTATGGGCGCTGATGACGGTTGCCTTGCCTCGGACCGGATATCCAATCAGAAATCCCCCTCTGGGATGGACAGGGGCTTTTAAAATCCCTTCTAACGTTTGTTGTGGATTTTCTCCTGTCCCAAACGGAATACCAATGGGATCTTTGACGTGGTTGACATGAAGCCAAAACATGTCGTGAGCCAAAATATACTGAAGCATGTTGGAGGTCAGGTAGCCTCGTACGGATTGCGGGTCCAGAGCTGTGGAAAAAAACAGGACAATTGGACTGCCAAAGGTCACGACGCCTTTCAAGCTGCCTTGAGGCAAACAGACCTCTCTATCTGCCTCATTGATTTGATCCGCCAATTCATTGAGATGTTTGGCTCTCAAGGAGGTGAGTTCTTGTGTCGCAGCGGTCTGAAAGTCCTTTAGAAAGGGAACCAATTCGCCTTTACGATCAAAGCGAACGGCGTCTGATTTTAACAATGCTTCCAAGCAGGTTTGAACGGGAGGGTTCTTGGATTTTAAAAATGCGATAATGTCGGGTGCGACACCGATTCGACTGGCAAAATCAGCGACATTGATATAAGGCAATCGGTCAAGGACAAACTCAAAGGTGACCATAGATCCAGCGCTGTGGCCCATTAAAACAATATAGCGAGGTACTGTGGTCTGGCTGATAAATTCTGAGTAGAGCCGGCTGAGGACTTTATATTTGTTTTCATCATTTTCGAGCCAAACGGCGTCATGCAGGGTTGCCGCAATGGCCATGCGGACCCGCGTGGCGACCATACTGTGAAAAAGTTGAGCCCTGGTTTCGACAATATTGGCTTCCTCACGGCTTTGATCGCCCCAAAAAAATGCGATTGGGTTGGTATCGATACGGTAAGCGCCATTTTTGAGTAAATGCGCTTGGACCAGTGGATCTTGGCTGAGATCGGCTCTTAAAATCGGGTGAAGGCGCTTAACGGCTTGATTAAAATCTTGGTGTGATTGGGGGGTATTATGATTGGTCCCGTGAATATAGATAAAATGAATATCCCTGGGAAGAACGCTGGTCTCGGCATGGGTTAAGGGAAATAAAGCAGCAATCACCAGCCCAAACCCAACAAACCACCTGATTATTGGTATTTGCCTGCGCCGTTTTACCTTAAGTTTTAGATAACCCATCAAGACAATGCTCACCCCCATGCTGTTGAGGTCCTACCCGATTGTTCTTTATAGAAAAAGTCTCTTATTCTGGCAATTCACCAAGAGGAGATTCCGTTTTTAGGGTGTCGAGGCATGACAAGAGAATTCATCAATGTGGTGTATCCAGAAACGGGGCTCAGTGTCCGAAAGTGATCTTGGGTATGGAAAAACAAGGATCGTTTAAACCAGGAGGATTGGAGTATGTCTGTTGGAATTGTAGGGACAACGCCACAAATTTGGTCGGGCGCTAGCGCCCCGATGCCGCCTCAACAAAAAATGTCGAATTTGTTTAATCAAATCGATTCCAATGGCGATGGCAATATTACCCAGCAAGAATTGACGCAAGCGTTTCAGAACTTAAAAATGCCGCCTGCCTTTAAAAAAATGGGTGCTGATGCACTCTTTTCAAAACTGGATCCCAATCATACTGGTTCTGTATCGAAACAAAGCTTTATGACTGCCATGCAGAATTTGATGAAGCAGATACGAGGTCATCATTCGCACGGTGAACAAGCATCCTTGGGAACTGATACATCCTCATCGGTTGAACCGGATACCTCATCCTCCGATTTGGGCAACAATGTTGACGTTTACGCCTAGTTAAATTCATTAATGTGTCTTCTAATTGGGGTCACTGGAACAATAGACCGCCGGT
>JANWKX010000059.1 GCA_025451145.1 Vampirovibrionales bacterium | reverse complement strand
GGCCAGTGAAAAATTTGGTGAGTATGTCAAGTCATTTAACTTCCAGAATGCCAGTATTCCGGTCATTACCAATATCGACGCTGCGTTGACAACCGAAGGCTCCCAATTTGCTCGTAAACTTCAAATGCAAATCAAGGATTCGGTTCGTTGGTCTGAGACCATGCGTGTGATGCAGGCTCAAGGGATTGACACCTATATTGAATTCGGGCCTGGAAAAGTCCTGACAGGGATGATTAAACGCTTTGATCGCAGCGCCAAAGTTTTTAACGTCTTTGATAAAGACTCACTGCTAAAAACAATAGAGGCTGTTGAAGAAAGGGTTCCCGCTTAGATGAGTGATACATCACGAAAAGTTGCTGTGGTCACCGGTGGCTCCAGAGGGATTGGCAAAGGTTGCGTCTTGGCTTTGGCTCACCAAGGATATGATGTTGTTTTCAGTTATGTCTCAAATCAAGCAGCAGCTCTTGACGTTGAAAATGCCGTAAAATCATTGGGGCGTGAAGCGGCTGGTATCCAGAGCGATGTCAGTGATCCCAATGCGGCCCAAAGTCTGGTTGATGAGTCCATGAATCGTTTTGGACGCGTGGATGTCCTGGTCAATAATGCCGGTATCACTCGAGATACCTTAATGATGAGAATGAAGGACGAAGATTGGCAACGGGTCATCGATACCAATTTATCCGGGGCTTTTTATATGCTTCGTGCGGCTTCCAAGGTTATGATGAAGCAGCGATCCGGGTCTATTGTGAATATCACCAGTATTTCAGGGATCTATGGCAACCCAGGGCAAGCGAATTACTCTGCCAGTAAAGCCGGTATGATTGGTCTCACCAAAAGCGCCGCAAAGGAACTGGCAAGTCGTAATATTACGGTCAACGCCGTGGCCCCTGGATTCATCACAACGGACATGACAGAAGGATTTGATGGTGAAAAAATTGCCGAACATATTCCGTTAAAGCGTTTAGGCACTCCAGAAGATATTGCTCATGCCGTGGTTTTTCTGGTAACATCTGGAAACTACATTACGGGGCAAGTTCTTCAAGTTGACGGTGGATTAGTTTTGTAGGTATAGTTTAATTCGACTGTATGTAACTGGGAGGTTATTTAATCAATGAGCACTACAACTTCAACCTTTGAGAGAGTTAAAAAAGTCGTCGTTGAGCAACTGAGTGTCGAAAACTCCGAAGTGACACTAGAGGCCAGCTTCCAAACCGATTTGGGCGCCGATTCATTGGATACCGTTGAATTGGTTATGGCCTTTGAAGAAGAATTCAGCATTGAAATCCCCGATGAAGAGGCTGAAAAAATCGTTACTGTTCAAGACGCTGTCAATTACATTGATCGCCACGCCAAGTAACGGTTCATTGTTACCGTAACATCAGATAGAGGTCTACAGGGAAACCTGTTACGCATATGACAAATAACAACAAACGCCGGGCTGTAGTCACCGGGATCGGTGTGATTACACCCTCAGGAATCCAACTCGATTCATTCTGGCAATCCTTATTGGATGGTCAAAGTGCCATCGGGCCGATTACCATGATGGAAACCGATGATCAGGCATGCAAAATCGCCGGTGAAGTTCGGGACTTTAACCCCGAAAATTACATGGACAAAAAAGAAGCCCGTCGTATGGATCGGTTTGTCCAATTCGCCATGGCCGCCGCAAAGGAAGCCTATTCGGATGCGGGGCTTAACAGAGACAATGTTGCCTCTGAGCGGTTTGGAGTTGTTGTCAGTAGTGCAGCAGGCGGTTTAGGAACCATTGAAACCCAGCTTCGGGAAGTGGTGAATAAGGGAATGCGCCGATGCAGTCCTTTCCTGGTGCCGATGATGATTTGTGATATGGGTGCTGGACGAATTGCTATTGAATTCAATGCGAAAGGGCCCAACATGGCTGTTGTCACAGCGTGTGCCACTGGCGCACACTCCATTGGAGATGCGTTCCGATTGATACAGAATGACGAAGCCGATGTTGTTTTCGCTGGCGGTTCAGAAGCACCCATTACCCCCTTATCTGTTGCCGGGTTCTCAGCGGCTCGGGCGCTTTCCCTGCGTAATGAGGAACCTCATCGAGCCAGCCGACCTTTTGACAAGGATCGAGACGGCTTTGTCATGTCCGAAGGCGCTTCGGTGATTATTCTAGAAGAACTAAATCATGCCCTTGAACGAGGCGCGAAGATTTACGGTGAAGTCATCGGCTTTGGCCGTTCTGCCGACGCCCATGACATTGTGATGCCGGCTCCCGATGGCAGCGGCGCCATTCTCGCCATGAAAGCGGCTTTAAGAGACGCAGGCATTTCCCCGGACGACGTGAATTACATCAATGCCCATGGCACCAGCACCCCCTTAGGCGATGTTGCCGAAACAAAAGCCATCAAACATATCTTTGGTGAAAGAGCCACCAAAGGTGATTTGCTGGTCAGCTCTACCAAGAGTATGACCGGGCATTTACTGGGTGCTGCCGGTTCAACGGAAGCCATTATCTCCATTTTGGCCCTGCGGGACCAAATCATTCCACCCACCATCAACCTAGAGAACCAGGATACTGAATGCGATTTGGACTATGTCGCCAATTCCGCACGTAAAGTCAGTGGGTTCAAGGTCGCCATGTCTAACTCCTTCGGGTTTGGCGGCCACAACGCCTCTCTAGTCTTCCGTAACTGGGAACAAAACTAACTATCATTCAATAACCTTCATCAACTTTCGTCCAGCCGAACCCTCCTTCGGCATGCGTAATATTTTGTTATATTTCGCTTAAAGGCTTGCGAAATTATTCCATACAAGTTATATTACATATATGGAATACAAAGTGGAATTTACCCCAACCTTTGAGTCTTGGTGGAACACTTTAGATAAAGATGAGCTAATAGAGGTTAGTGCTTACGTTAATCTTCTAAAGATGTATGGTGTAACGCTAAGGCATCCCTATAGCTCAGGTATAAAAGACTCAAAATATACCCACCTGAGAGAATTAAGAATCCAATGCAAAGGGGAACCGTACCGTATCTTATATGCTTTTGATCCTAGGCGTATTGCCATTCTCCTGCTGGGAGGAAATAAGACAGGTAATGACCGCTGGTACAAAGAATATGTGCCAATTGCCGATAAACTTTACAAAGAACATTTAGAAAGCTTAAAGGAGATGTAATATGGCAAAATCATTTGATGAACTTACATCTAAGCTACCGCTTGAGGTTCAAGAAAAGATAACTCGTAGGACAGCTGAGTTAATTGGAGAAATGACTTTAAGTGAGCTTCGGGAGGCCCGGCAGCTTTCTCAAGAAGTTGTTGCAGAAAGCTTTGGTGTCAAGCAAGCAGCAATTTCCAGGATGGAACGCCGTACTGATATCCACATTAGTACACTTAAGAGTTTTATTGAGTCTCTTGGTGGCGAGCTTGAAATCAGAGCCAATTTCCCAGAAGGTATTGTCAAAATAAACCAATTTACAGATGGGCAGGAAGCAACTGCATAATAAAATCGTGGTTTACAGATTGACCCCGCGCATCAAATCCTTCAGGTTTTGAATGGTGCTATCCATGTTCACGATATCTTTCACGGACTGGCGTAAAAATCGGTTAATCTCCGGCATCATTTGAAGCGCAACATCGATTTTGGGGTTGCTCCCATGCTCATAAGCGCCGACATCAATTAAATCCTTGGCATCTTTGTACACGGCCAGAAGCTCACGCATGTTTCCGGCGGCCTGCATGTGTTCCGGATCGCAAATTTCGGTAAACAGACGGCTCACACTGCCTAAGATATCAATCGCCGGGTAGTGATTCTGAGCCGCAATTTTCCGTGAAAGGAGAATATGACCATCGATAATCCCTCGGACCGTGTCACAAACCGGATCGTTGATATCATCACCTTCTACTAGAACGGTATATAAGGCTGTAATCGATCCTTTATCGGTAACGCCAGTCCGTTCAAGGACTTTTTGAAGCCAGGAGAAAATCGAAGGCGGATAACCCTTCATCGTAGGCGGCTCTCCGATAGACAAACCCACCTCTCTACCTGACATGGCTGCCCGGGTGACAGTATCGGTCATCATGAAAACCTTTTTACCTTGATCCCGGAAATATTCTGCAATGGCAGTGGCACTCATAAGGGTTTTCATCCGAAGCAATGGCGGCTGATCCCCAGTGGCGCATACCAGAACGGAGCGTTTGACGCCCTCTTCCCCCAGGGCATTTTCCATAAACTCGTTGACTTCCCGGCCACGCTCTCCGATAAGAGCAACCACGTTGACATCCGCTTCAGAGTTCCGGGCAATCATCCCCATCATCGTTGATTTACCCACACCACTACCGGCAAACAGTCCCATCCTTTGACCGGCTCCCATCGTTAGCAGCGAATCCACGGCGCGAACACCGGTTGAAAACTTATGCTTGATAATGGGACGCGACAGCGGATCTGGAGGCGACGAATCCACATTAATCCAATTGGCATTGGAAATGTCCAGTGGCCTACCATCTAAAGGTTCTCCCAATGGGCTAATCAGGCGGCCCAAAAGAAAATCACCCACCGGTAAGAGAATCGGCCCACCGGTTGTTGCCACCCAACTGCCTTGAGAAATGCCTTGACCGTCGTACAAAAGCAGCATCTGGGCCATATCCCCTTTAAAGGCCACCACCTCCGCTGCTTTGGATTGCCCATCCTTGGTTTCGATGAAACATAAATCTCCGATTTTGAGTTGGGGCAGATACGCTTCAACCGTCAGCCCCATCAGCTTGCTGACCCGTCCCTTATATTTATAGAGGTCCTCAGAATAAAGGACAGTGCGGATCTGCTGGTGGATTTCCTGGATCCGTTCCGGCGGAATGGCGGCAGGTTTGGGATCATCAATGACCATGGTTTACAAGCCTCAAATCAGATTTAGTGTCTATCACGGAAATGTATAGGGCGCCGCAGATACGAGGCACGAGGAACGAAAACAAGGAGTTTACTATAGTAAATGACGCAGTTGAGTACCGCAGTAACAAAGTAGATGCAAGAACTAGGCATTTCTCCTTACATGTAATCATTGCCAAACTCCGTGTTGCCAATGGTGCCGACAGCCTGGACCTGGATATCCGGGATCAGTTCGCTGTATGAAATGACCGTCACCAAGGGGATATGGCGATCCAGCAGTTGATACAAGGGCAAACGAATTCTGGGAGAGCAAAGGATAACCGGCATCCGGCCATAATTTTGCTGAATATCCGTCAATGTCGAAACAGTGCTTTCAATCAACTCCTGAACCTGTAACGGATTCAGCAGGAACATGGTGCCCAGTTCCGTCCTTTGACAGGAAT
>JANWKX010000058.1 GCA_025451145.1 Vampirovibrionales bacterium | reverse complement strand
TCCGGTGAATGTGCTCCGATAAACAAGGCAAATTTGGCCATTTTATACGCTTCCACAGACCCATGCCAGTCCAGATGATCCGGCCTGAAATTCATAAACAAGGCGATTTTGGCTTTAAATGTCGGTGAAAAGGCCAATTGAAATGAGCTTAGCTCTGCCACCAGATAATCATGGGGCTCTCCAGCCAGGCTGATGATAGGAATCCCGATATTGCCACACGCAGGTGCCGATTTCCCTGAGGCCTGAAGAATCGTAGAAATAAGTGTGGTCGTGGTGGTTTTTCCGTTGGTGCCCGTCACCCCAATCAAGGGCGTTTCTGTTTCCCGGTAGGCCAACTCCACCTCACTGATAATGGTTTTGCCGCTTAATTCCAATTCTTTAAGAATCGAAGATGAGGGTGGTATCCCTGGACTGACAACAATCAAATCACTGTGTTCAAAACATTTTGAAGAATGGCCCCCCATCTCCACTTCTACGCCCAAGGCTTCCAGTTGAGCGCGCTGCTCCTTGTTGGCAGGAATGGCTGGCGTGGTTTCGCTTAAAAAGCATTTTGCCCCATGGTGGGCTAAATAGGTGGCCGCAGCGATACCACTTTTGGATAACCCCAAAAGCGTCACCGGCTTATCTTTCCACAACGTTTTCATCTTAGCTTCTATTGTATAGTAAAACCGCAATCACACTCAACAAAATCTGGGTCATCGTAAAGGTAAAGACAATGGTCGGCTCTTTCCAGCCTGAAAGCTCAAAGTGGTGATGGAGCGGGCTCATTTTAAACAGCCGCTTTCCTTTCGTCAGCTTAAAGTAGCTGACCTGTAAAATCACACACAGCGTCTCCAGGACATAAATGGCTCCCAGTAACAATAAATAAAGCTCCACCTTCCCCAGAATGGCCATGGCCCCCATGGCCCCGCCGATGGCTAAACTCCCGGTATCGCCCATAAAGATCCGGGCAGGATAACGGTTAAATACCAAAAAGCCCAAGCACCCGCCCGCTAAAACCAAGGCAAAGAGCATCAAACTCGGGTGGCCAACAGATAACAGAAACGCAAACCCAATCAAGGACACAAACCCAGTGCCTCCCGCCAGGCCATCTAAGCCATCGGTCAGATTATAGGCGTTAGAAGCCCCGGTAATAACCAAAACAGCAAACAACGGGTAGAGCCAGCCCAGGTTAATGGCATGGGGACCAAACAGGGAAAGGGAGGAGCCACCTTGCCACATCATCCAGACGCCTAACCCTCCGCTAAAAACGACTTGGAACAGTAATTTTGACCACCCGGAAAGGCCTTTGTTCTTTTTCTTGGCAATCTTTAAGTAATCATCGGAAAACCCCATCAAGGCAAACACCAAGAGGAGTAACACAGCCCATCCCAGTTCCATATTGATGAGCCCAGGCTTCCAAATTAAAAATCCAGCCAGTGTAAGCAAGGCGGTGACCAGGATCAGCAATCCTCCCATTGTGGGCGTCCCTGCCTTTTTTTTGTGGCTTTCTGGGCCATCTTCACGGATGTATTGACCAAAGGTTTTTTCTTTGAGGATGCGAATATAGGGTGGCCCCAAGATAAGCCACAACATGGCTGGTATAAAGAGGGGAAAAGGATTAGGGTACAGCATAGGGTGCTTGAGCTGGCTTTAGTAACAACGGAATTTCCTCCAAGTGGGATTCTCTGGAGGCCTTTAAAAAGAAAATCGTCTCTGACGGCCAATTGTGAAGCAATAACGAAACCGCTTCCGCATGTGACTCCGCTTTAAAGACAGGCAATGTCGAAGTGGATACCGCCTCAGCAATAGGCGTGGCCTCGTGTCCAAAGACAACCAATCCATCAAGACCATCACGATTGATGAGCCATTCTCCAAGCTCCCGATGGTACTGCTGGCTAAAATCGCCCAACTCCGCCATGGGGCCAATGACCGCAATCTTTTTCAAGCCTTGATATTGGGTATCCATAAAGGTTCCCAACGATACCCGCATACTGGAGGGGTTGGCATTATAGGCATCATTAATGACCCATAAAGTCTCTCGGCCCTCGACAGGCTGCTTCTCCCATCGACCACCTCCCGCATTGAATTCCGCCAAAGCGTCAGCAACCTGCTTCAGCGGAATGCCCAAAGTTTCACAGACTTTAATACAAGCCAGGGCGTTCATGACATTATGAGATCCCGGCAAACCCAGGGTAAAGGTCACCGAATCATAGTCAAAGGTAATTTTTCCGTTGGCGAGTGTATGGATTTCTTCCACTTCGTGCAGTGAAAAAGGTTCCATTTGCCCGGACCAAGAACGTGAAGCCACTTCAACCAAAAGCGGATCATCGCCATTAATAATCCCAACGCCTGTTTTTGGATCCAAGCCTTCAAAAATCTCGGATTTGGCCCTGGCTATGGCCTCCAGAGAACCTAACAGGCCAATGTGGGCTGGACCGATGTTGGTAATGACAGACACATCGGGCTCTGCATGGACCGAGAGCAAACGAATCTGATTGAGCCCACGCATGCCCATTTCCACCACCATAGCCCGGGTATCTGGCAGAATATCCAGCAAGGTTCTGGCCACACCCACTTCATTGTTAAAATTTTTCTCCGTCCGTTGGGCTTGATTGGGAAAGGCGACCTGAAGCATTTGAAACAGCATTTCCTTGGTCGTGGTTTTGCCGGAACTGCCTGTAATGGCAATAATTTTAGCTTGGGAACGATGCCGATGATACTGCCCCAACTTGAGATAAGTCATTAGAGGATCTTCTACGGCAATAAGGTTTGGAAAGCGTTTTAAATCCGGATGCGTCTCTAAGTAGGCCTTGGCCACAAAGGCCCCTTCTGCGCCTTGGCCATAAGCGGCTTCAATATAATCGTTTCCATTAAAATTTTCACCCGTTAACGGCAAAAAGAAAGCCCCATTGCTTAACGTACGTGTGTCCGTATCAATGGCCACCAGGTCAAAGACACGGTAATGTGAGATCAACTCACCCCCTGTTGCATCCAAAAGCGCCTGCCAGGTGAATGTGGCTTGGGATTTCATACGCTACAATGACCTTTCTCTCAACCGGGTACCATAATCCAGGCTTAAACGGATTTCCTCAGGCGAAATGGTTTCCGGAAACAAAACACCACTGATTTTACAACCTTTCAAGCTGGCGCCTCTCAACTTTGCCTGACTCAGATCCAGGCCCCTTAAATCGGCGTTTCTCAAGTAAGACTCAGACAAATTGGCATTAGCCAAATGAAACTTTCGTAAATCATAGCCTCTAAACTGACCGCAGGAAAGATCAACTTCATCAAGTGTTGCCGCCAGTTTATTGTATTCCTGGTATTGCTCTTCTTGGACCAGGAGTAAGGCTTTTGGATCAGCCATGCGGGTTGCTCCTCAATAAACCAATCACTATCGTACTTCTCATTATACCTGTATTTTCTGGACCAACGCCTTGAAAAAAAGGGAAATCGAGCGCCGTAATCCCCTTTGCCCTATCGTGTAAATATTGGTAAAAACGCCGTTTGTCGTAGCGTGACAGGACACAAATTTGTCATTATGATTGATATCGTTAAAGCAACAGAAACCGTTGGGAAAACTTGATGGGTTGCTTAGGGGAATTCAGATATTTCATCTGAAGGTTATTTCTTCTGTGGCTTGATCTAAACCCTTGTGTTATTGGTTGTTGTCCTGATCATCAATGAAATTGACGCTTTATATGCTGAAAAGCTGAATTTAAGATTGTCTCACTGAAAATTTGAGAGCATTCTATCCGTCCTTGCCTATTGGGCCTGAAAGGAGGGTTAGTCATTTACGGGTAGATGCTTATTTTGCCAGGGCCGCTAAAAGCGGCCTTTTATCTATCAATCTCTACCCATGCATAGCGAAGCCAAGGGTTTCTGGTTTCAGGATCGTTTGAAACATAATACGCCATTAACAATTGCTGTTTTTCGGGCACCCAGATCATATCGCCATAACCGCCATCATAATGGTTACCGAAGTAAGGTTCCACCACAACGGGCTCGCTCCAGGATTCCGTATCGGGGAAGAACCGGCAAAGGCTCATGGTGCCACCCGTTTCATCCGACTCCGGCAAATAGCCTCTGAAACACAGTAAAATCTTCCCGTCAGGCATTTTATAAAACACCGGTGCTTGGCCCCTTAGTCCTGAATGTCTTGGGGGTTCCCAAGACAGACCACCATCCTGACTTTTTGAAAAATACAACCGTCCCTTTGGATCCTTGGCGGTTCGCATCAGCACATACAGCACACCATCCTCTTCGATAAGCGCCGTTTCGTTGGCTGTGACGACTTCATCCATAAACATGGGGGAAATCCAGTTTAAAAAGTGCCAGGTGTGCCCTTTATCATCGGAATAGAAGAGGCTAGGCCGTGTATAATGGGGCGGTATGGGCTTGTCTAAATAATGCTGTTCCAAGAAAGCCCTCTCTCCGCCATAAAACACTTGAAGCAGGCGTCCACTCTCTTTGAGTTCGATAGCCCTGCCCCATTGCGCCCCACCTTTAATCATTTTTTCTGCCGGAAAGAGGGTTAACGGATCCAATTGGCTCAGGGTGTTTCCGGATGTATAAAAAACCGAAGGCTCCGTCGGATAACGACGAACCAAAAGCAGCAAGCGATCGCCAATGGTTGTCAACGTCCCATCGATCAGCCCCGGCTCAAAATTTTTGTAATGCAACACCATCTTAGGCATTGAGAATGATTTGAGATCCGGCAAAAGCCGAGTGACATAAAGGCATCCCTCCAACCCATGGGCCCTCATGGCCGGGCGCGGATCGGCTTCATGGTAGATGGCTTGGCGAAATAAAATTAAAACGTCATCGGTATAGGGATCCCGGGCAATCGAGGGAAAACTGGTATAGACCCCATGCCTATGGGGAACAATATCACCGCACTCAACCACCCTGAACATCTATTTAATGAGCCTTTGTATGGCTTTGAATTGCGGATGGCCTGAACCGCCCAGTAGTTCAAACAAAGCCATTTCAACACCACTGGAGATGGCGCCGAGCTGGTACAGCTTTTTGAGGCCCAAGCGGTAATTGGTCTCGGTCCTAGCGCCAATGGCCTCTTCAATCAGATAGACTTGATAATCCTCCTCTAAAAGCCGAACCACCGTTTGATTCACACAGATATGGGCTTCCAGGCCACAAACCAAGATTTGAGGACGGTTAAATCTCTCAATGGCCTCTTGAATACGGGGCTCTCCATAACACCCAAAAGCGGTTTTCTCAATAAAGAGGGCCGTCTCAGGCAGATGCGCCGTTAATTCGGGCATGGTTGGCCCTAAGCCTTGGGGATATTGCTCGCTGATGAGAATCGGAATATTCAAGAGAGAGCATCCCTGGACCATGCGTTGTGCGCTTTCAATCATCTCCTGGCTTTGCCAGATCACCGAGCGAAACTTCTCTTGGATATCAATGATGAGTAATAATGCCTGATTCGGGTCCAGAAGGATTGCCATCGTTCAATGCTGCCCTATTGGCCTTTCGCCGTTGTTACATTTCTATTATCTTCATTTTTAATGCCAGGGCAAAGTGTTAAAGTCCTTCAAATCCAAAATTTTGAATTTTACTCAAAAAAAATCACACCGACTGATATACAGTGTGATAGACAAACGAGGTGGTTGTTGTGGATCAATTTCAGTATATGCTTCCTTCGCAAACAGCCTCATCCTCTAAGGAGAGGAAGCTTCTAGAACACTGGGTAGGCCTATATACCCAAGAAAGCTATGAGAAAGCCGTTTAATCCCAAACCAAATAGGTCATGAATTGACCATTATCGGCTTTTTAAATTATTTTTCAGGCGATGTTACTTCAATGAGGCCAAGAATTCTTCTACCCCACCCAGCTCGCCTTGTACCGCTTTAAACAGCTGTTCAGCCTCGGAAAAATCCTCCTCAGAACAGTTGAGATACGCCAATAACGACGTCGGCATGAGATCGGGATGAAAGATGCCGAAATTAATCTGGTTCATGACACTAAAGGCGTTGGCCAGGGCAACCACGTAAACCAAATCAATGGCTTCTTCTGCCTGTTCAGGGTGGTGATGATGCTGAATGACTTCCAGAATGGTGGATGGCATACGCCAGCGGATGCCAAGTTGATACCCCAACTCCGTATGTGTGATCCCCAAATGCGCTTTCTCCAGTTTGTAAAACGCCTCCCCATGACATGGAAGTCCTTTTTGCCTGGCACTCAATAAAACGGGCTCATACTCAGATGAGCAGTGGGATGATAAAAGCATCTTTCCCAAATCGTGGAGCATGCCGGCACTAAAGGCATCTTCGGCATATCGGATTCTAAGCCGTTCCGCTAAAACCCTGCTTCCCACAGCAGTCTCAATGGAATGGCGCCAAAAGTCATTGGGATTCAGCCCTTTGGCGGGATTATTTTCAAAGATCTTAAAAATAGTGGCGCTCAGAATGACTCCGCGAACCGTGTTAAACCCCAGGAGCATAATGGCATGCTGTACCGAGCTGATCTGGCGCTGAAACCCATACGCCGCAGAATTAACCATCCGAAGTACTTTTGAGGTTAGTCCAGGATCATAACTAATGAGACGGGCGATTTCAGAGGCTGCCACCTCTGGATGCCCCATCACTGCGACGATTTTATTAACAATATCCGGTAACGACGGGAGATCTCTGACCCGCCGAAGTATCAACTCAAACTTGGCTGAGGAGGATAAAGAATCCATATAAACTCGTGCTAAGGGGTACCCTTATCCATTGTGGCGTATATCCTGACCAGAAACAATAAAGCGGTTAATGGAGATTTTACAGGAAATGAGGAGGTTTATACCGAAATTGAAATCCCTGGATTGGATGTCTCAACCCTATCAGGAGATTGCCCGCGAAAAGGCTTGGCTTGAAAGGCTTTTTCTGAAACCAGCTTTGCAGCAATTTGGTGAAACGCTTGAGGTGAAGCATTCTGAAGAAGGCTAAGCTCAGGCCCGGTCACAACATAGCGTTTTCCGTCTTCATCGGTCTCCAGGACCTGGCCAAATGGGTGCTTAAATTCCCAGGAAGCTGTCCTATGCAAGGCCTGTTCCAAAACATTCCGCCAAGATTGCAGCGTCTTTCCCTGCTTTATATTGGCAGGGGGCACAGAAACACGATAAACTTGTCCAAATCGAAGGGCATTTAATCCCATCACCACATTCCCAACCTGAGTCTAAGGATCATTAATGATCCATTATGGCATTTTTGAGCCTCTTGAAAAGCATTCAGCACTCAAAATTTACATTTGCCTACCCGCTTATCCCAACCCAACATCCCTACATTTGTAACAAATTGTTAATTTCTATGGGTGCACAGGCAATCTTGAAATTGGAGGGACGTATTAAAGCTAGATAGAACAATTTATTGTGATATCACCCAATTGATGTGTTACTGGCTATGGTCCCTTTTATAAGTTAGGAGATACGCCCCCATGTCCCCACTTCCACCTGTTTATGGAATGCCCACCGCATACGCGAATCAAAGCAACTTTGCTTCCACAGCAAGATCCTTAACGTTATCACCCGCATCCTCTCATATCCGATTGGCTGGCACTGATAGTGTTCGCTTTGGATTAACAACGCCTCCACATACACCTACTCGAAGAGCCAGAGTCAGACAATTCTTTCAAAAACCAGCTGGAATCGCATTATTAGCCGTTACGCTTTTAGCGAGTATTGGTGGCAGTGTTGCTGCCGTTGTAGGGCTTGAGCATAATTCATCACCTCAAACCACTAAAACATCACAAACAGCCACTGCAACCCCAACCCATAGTGCAGCAGACACCGCTCGCTTTAATGCGCTCTTCAACAAGAATAAAAAGGACTTTACCCCCAGTGACATCCAGTTCATCGTGAAATACATCGATGGAAACAATGTCAACCCGAATACCATCTATTCCGCCAATATTGATGAGGTCTTAAACAGTTCTACGGTTAAAGCACTCGATCCAAAAGGCACCAGTGATTTAGTGCAAATTCTCCAAAAAATGGATTGGGCTGTCAGGCAGGTTTCGACACCTGGTCATGAGGCTTACTACACACCTCAGGATTTAGCGGCCATTGCCCATTATGGTGATCCAAGCTGTGGGATTACCAAAGACAAAGCGGATCACATTCTTCAAATTATTAAAAACTGGCATTGTAAAGGTGGCACATCAACACCAACCCCAAGCCCGGTTATACCCACGCCAACCCCCAAACCACCGACACCAAGCCCTACCCCGTGCCCGGTGTTTAATAACCAATCGCCAGCCAGTTATGAAAATATCATTGCGGTGTTAAACAGTGTTCAGCAACCTGGGCAAACGCCTGGTGTGTACACCGAAGCGAATTTCATTGCCGCTCAAAAAGTAATGGCCAAAGACAACGCTACAGGTTCCGTTATGGAGAAATTTTTTGAGAAAATGGCTTATTTTATGGGCGAATACAACATCACCAGTGTGAGCCAATCACAGATTAAAAGCCTGGGTAGTAATCAAGACGTGATGACCTCTTCAAAATTGACAGGGACTCCGGGCGATAACGTCACAGATTCTGTTGACTTTATTCCAGTTGCCCTTGGATGGCAAACCTCAAGCCAAGGTGATTTACTGAAATACCTTCAAGAAGCTGCTCAAAACAATACTGCAACAAGCTTTTCAGCGGGTAATGTTATCTATGCCGGACAGCTTGCACAGCAAGCTTACGCAGCAGATCCCTCGCTCGAGAACTTCACCACAATGACAATTCTGCAGAAATTGGCTTCATTCAACCATGGCTTGACCAGCACTGACCTTCAAACCCTGGTCAATCAAGGAACACCTGGTGGCATCAGTATCAGTGATGCTGATGGCGCTCCTGGATTCCTGGGCTGGTAAGCCTTAACGCAAGACCTCAAAAATAAAATCCCGTGGTTATCACAAACAGCCACGGGATTTTTTATAAATCCACCTTTGCAATTCACTTTAAAATGGGGATTACAGTGGGCCTTAGAGGAAATTTTCCAGGCCGATAACCAAGCCCTGAGCATTCAGAATTTTACGAATGGCCAACGCCACACCCGGCATAAAGGAGACCCGATCTAGGCTGTCATGGCGGATCGTCAGGGTTTCGCCCACCCCGCCGAATATGACTTCCTGGTGAGCAATTAACCCAGGCAACCGAACGCTATGGATATGCAGGTTCCCCTCTGCAACGCCCCCCCTAGCCCCTTGGAGAATTTCCTTTTCCAAGGCAGGATCCACATTAGTCGGGCCAAACTTGGGCTGAACCTGAGCCATTAAAGCCGCTGTCCGATGGGCGGTTCCACTGGGCGCATCAAGCTTTTTATTATGATGCAGTTCGATAATCTCAGCATGATCAAAATAACGGCTGGCCTCTTGGGCAAATTTCATCAAGAGAACTGCCCCTAAGGCAAAATTCGGGGCAATCAGGGCTGCGCTTTTACCAGCCAACGCCTGTTCTTCAATCTGCCGAATCCCTTCAGAAGTTAACCCTGTGGTCCCAATCACACTTTTGGCGCCGTGGGATAACACCGTCAACGCATTCTGTAGAACGACGGCAGGCGATGTAAAATCAACCACCACCTGAGGCTTATGCGCTACAAGCGCTTGAGACAAATCCGACGCCAAAAGCACACCTGATGGCTCCGGTCGTCCCACCAAGTAGGCGATATCCTCGCCTTGGGGCTGAAGATCAACGGCCATGACCAGTTCCATGTCCGGGGCATCCAGGACGGTTTTGACAACTTCACGCCCCATGCGGCCATTGGCGCCACAGACTCCTACCCGAATTTTCTCTGAAGACTGGTTCATCCGTTTTGTCCTTTGAATTGAATAGATAGTATGGATTGGTTTTAGCAAAAAGCCAAAACAGATTCAAACAAAAGCAAATTTACACAACGATAAACGCATCCCATCATGATGAAGGCTGGGTTTGATCTCCCAAGCAGATAGACCTAAAGAAAATATGGATGTCAGCCCAAATCTTTGGCTCTATTGATTCAACTGAAGCGAGATAGCCCATGCCAATGCTTTTTGAGCATCCTCATTCCCATAATAGGTATTACTTCTAAGCTTGGCTCCGAGGCTCTCTATTTGACTTCTATCTGTCCTGGGATCAAAGATGAGTTCAAACAAGCGTCTCGCGGCCCGATTTCGAACAGCGGTTTTCTCGTTCCATAAACTTTGATGGCGCGTTGGCGCGTGCCCATGGCCTGGGGTATTAATGATTGCCACTAAAGTCCAAAGCGCCTCCATATCAGACGCGGTGTCAATATCGCTGACGGATGCCATATTCACTTTCGCCAATAATCCTTGAATTTGTTCATTTTCAAGTGGCGGTGTTTTAAAGATAGAGGGATCAGACAGCCTAAACGACACTTGGCCATTGGCAGGAGATGGTGGAATGAGCATAGTATTGATGCTGGATTGCACACTACCTTGTAACATCCCAATCAGTAACGCCTTTTCCCTGGGTCCGAGATTGTCTAAGTTGAGTCCTTGAATCAGTGAAGGAAGTGCTTTCTGGGCAATACTAACAGCTTGTTCTTTAGCCGATTGTCCCCCGACGGCGCAAAGATTTGATAATCCATCCTCTACAGACTGGAGGGATCTCGCCGATGGGCTTTGTGGCTCCAGCGTAATCTCATCATCGTTAAAGTTGACTACTCCTGGCTCCTGATTACTAACACTGACTTCGGTTTTACGCTGTGCCCCGTAATTATAATAAACTTTTAAAGACCCGAATCGAGGCTGAATTGAACTGACCATATGAGGGGCACTCCTTATCAATTGAACCAATTACTGGATTGAACACTACCTCCATAACGTTCATCAAGCGATATTATTGCCCATCATCCCGTTTTTATTAACATTTATTTATTTTTACACGACGATAATAATGCAATCGTCTCCCTACAAGACAATATTTATCTGCAACCTAAGCGCTGATTATTCAAAATGGGTTTGTTCCATCTGAGTCTTTTCGAGCATTCGGTTTGCCCGACGGATCTCGGCTGCTTCCCAACGCTGTTTTTCTTTGGGGGTCTTGGGATGAAACGGCGGGACAGTCTTGGGCAAACCCGTCAGTGGATCTTGGGCTACAAACACCAGGTAGCTGGAAGCCACCTGACGCTCTTCCCCGGTTTTATAATCTTTGGCGGTGACATCCACCTGAACCTCCATCGAAGTGTTCCAGGTTCGCGTGATCACGGCAGAGGCTTTGACTTCTTCCCCAATGAAGGCAGGTTGCTCAAAACTCATGCGATCTTGTCGAACCGCTATCACAGGACCATTGGCCTGACGCCCTGCCGCTCGCTCAGCCGATTGATGAATCATATCCAAGATGACGCCACCAAAAACATTATGGTTGATATTGGAATCATCGGTGGTCATGGTCCGCTTGACAACTTCCGGGTAATCGTAGGGGTCAATGCGGGTCAAGTGATCATGACCAATCTGAGCCTTTTCAAGGACCCGGTTTTGCCGCCTGATATCCGCTTCAGCAGCACGCTTCTTTTCACTGGGTGTGGTTAATTTCAATGGTGGCACTGATGCCGGTTTTAAGGTCTTATCATCCAAGGCCACAAATACCAGATACCCATGGGCCACTTCGTGATTTTCGCCGGTTCTGACATTTTCCGTGTTTACCTGAACCTCGACTTCCATCGAAGAGGTCCAAACCTTGGTCAGACGGCATTTGGTAATGATGAGATCCCATAATTTGGCCGGATGGGTAAAGTTCATTCTGTCCAAGGAGGCTGTCACGATTTTATGGCCGGAATGCTTGGCCGCAGACACGCTTGCCGACATATCGATATTACGCATGATAAAGCCCGCTGTCGCCAATCCCAGTTCATTGGTATCTCTGGGGGTGACAAAATCAGGCTTTTCAAACCGGGAAGCGCCAACAGTCTTTATCGGCGTATGTTTTGTATATCTGGTGGCGGCAGCGTTCGTCAATTTCATCAGATAACCTCACCCTTCTTGTCTCACGCCAAAGGCGTTTGAATCACGATATCCTATCTCATCCTTGAGGCAAATCCTTATTGAACTTAGCACAAAAGAGTCATCTTCGTACCAACGCTCTATTCAGAAGAGCGGTATTTTTGTGAGTGATTTCGAATTCACAAACTCCATTTTACAGAGGAAATCCTGTCTTGGGCCATCGAAAGATATTCGTTCCAGAGTAGAATGAAATAACGTCTGTGGCTGTGATACCCATCAGCCCGAACAATTGCCCTCTATATGACTGATCCGGGGACCTTGATATGTTTGATTCAGCAGATTTGATCGTTTACTTTATCCTATTGCTGGTGGTGGGTTTTATCGGTTGGCTGGGTCAGTGGGGACGGCAAAATAAATTTGCGCGATACGGGGTTTATGGCGTCATCGGTTTCTTAAGCCTTGGGGCATTGGCCTTAGGCAGTATTATTCTCAGCGGCATATTTGCCCCCCTCTTTTTCACCTTTCATATTAGCATGGCCCCTTTAGGGTTGTTATTCCTGAGCGTTGGGATTTTGGGCGTCCTGTCTTTAATCCCTCCAGTTCGAAAACTCCTTTCAATAACCTTATTTAAAGGACTAGAACCGGATACACCGGCCCATACCTGGGCATTGTTCATGTATGGCTCGGCCTTGTTGTTTACAGGTGTGAGCATTGTGGCATTTTACAGCCCCAGCGCCATTATCAGCAATCTAAAATCAACGCCGCTCATGCTTTCGGTGGGGTATAACACCGTCGGATTTTTAATGTTTTCAATCTTGGCTGTTGGCATCGGGATCCATTTATCCTGGCCCGAGGTCTTTAAGCGTCTGGGATTAACCGGACTTGCCCCCAAAACCATTGGTATCCTGCTTGGCATCTCGGTGGTTCTGTGGTTCAGCATGCAGACCTTTGAAGACACCCTACTCACGTTTATCAGCGCTGATATGAAGGCAACCCTCCAGCAGATTGTAGATGCCATGCGCCTGACAGGCAGTATGCCCAGTATTTTGCTCAAAGGGGTCTTGGTGGGTTTAGGGGCAGGTATCGGGGAAGAAACCTTGTTTCGGGGGTTGATGCAGCCCGTTTTTGGCATTTTACCCACAGCATTGTTATTTGCATTGATTCACCTGCATTATGGTCCCACATTACTCCTCCTGGAGTTGTTTATTGTGGGTATTATCCTGGGGCTCATCCGAAATCGCCTGAATACGACGGCCGCGATTATCGTGCACAGTAGTTTTGACATAATTGCCCTGTTGGCTGCAAATCTCCATTCTTAACGGCTGGATGATTTTTGGAGTCAAAGCTGCTACAACAAGAAGCAGATTATCAAACGCGACCCCATCTCTGCCATGTCAATCACCGATTTTGACGCCTCCCTAAGACAAGATCACCTTGAGACCAAAGCCCATCTTCAGACCTTGGCTTCCTTGATGGTCAATAGCCCCGATCTGGAAAGCATCCGAAAAGTCTCTCAACAGCTTTCCCTTGAGCTGAAGATCCATTTTGCCTGTGAAGAACAGGCCTTGTTTCCGGCGCTCAGCCTCTATCGGACAATGATCCTGATGGAGGTCGAACATGACAACTTGCTGAAGGCAGAACATCAGTATTTTGAAGTCATGGAAACGCCGCAGGCCTTTCAGGACGGTCACCCATCACTCCCATTAAAGAATGCCTTTGAACAGTTCCAGGAAGAATTGCTGGCCCATATGAAGGAAGAAGAGGAGGGCGTCTTTGCCCTGGCCCATCAATGCCTTGAACCTGAAGAAAAAGCGTTGGTCCAACGAAAACTTGAGGAATGCCGCTCCCAATTGACTCAATCTCCAG
>JANWKX010000057.1 GCA_025451145.1 Vampirovibrionales bacterium | reverse complement strand
TTTCAAAGTTGCATACGCCGGATGATGTCTATCATCGGTACATTTACCTGCCACTGGTTCGATTACTGATGAAGTTTTCTTATGGGATCAATCCCATTCAGTCTGGAAATCTTCAGCTGTACCTAGGGTATTTGTTCGCCACGCTCGTTATTTGCTTGGTATGGGTGAGATGATGCAGGAGGTTCTGGTATGGAGTCCAGCGTAATCGTGCTTTTACAAGTAGGATTCATGTTGCTCTTGTCTCCCTTCATCAATACCCTCATGAAGAAGATGAAGGCTATCCTACAGGGTCGTCAAGGCCCACCCTTGATGCAGGGCTACTATGACTTGCTCAAGTATTTTCGGAAGGAAACGGTTGTTTCAGAGCAGGCCTCCTGGATCTTTTCTATAACGCCCTTGGTTGTATTCTCATCCACCCTGGTTGCCGCCTTAATTATCCCCACATTTTTCCATGTTGCAGCCATTAACTTTCTGGGTGGCATTATTTTATTGCTCTATTTGCTTGGGTTGGGACGTTTTTTCATGGTTTCTGCAGCAATGGAACCTGGAGGTGGGTTTTGCGGCATGGCCAGTAGTCGTGAAATGATGCTTTCCACGCTGATCGAACCCGTCATGTTACTTTCCCTTTTTGTCTTTGCAACGATGGCCCAAAGCAGTAATCTCACATCAATTATGAATTGGCTTTCAGGGCAAGGTCTTGCCCTCATTACGCCAGGTTATATTGTTGCGTTTCTAGCCCTAATGATTGTCTGCATCGCTGAGATGGGGCGTGTACCGTTTGATAACCCGGAAACGCATTATGAGTTGACCATGATTCATGAAGGGATGCTATTGGAGTACTCCGGTAAACCCTTAGGGCTCATGTTTTGGTCTTCATGGATGAAACAGCTTCTTTTACTGTCTCTTTTAGCCAGTTTTATCCCTCCCTGGAAAATTGTCGACTTCACATCCCTTCAAAGCATTTTAATGGCCATATTACTTTACTTATTAAAGCTTTTATTTTTATGCCTTTTTGTGGTTCTCATTGAAACCACGATTGCCAAGGTTCGCTTATTTCGAGTGAAAGATTTACTCGGGGCATCTTTTGTCCTGGCGATTATCGCGCTTATCTTAAGCGTCCACCAGGCTACAGCAGGAGGAATAAAGCCATGAGCCTTGATATCCTGACGCCCGAAAGAATCTCTCAATGGATCGGATTTTTAGTCGCGATTGCATTGATTACAGGGGTTTTAATGGTTGGCTGCAGACGGCTCCAGGAGATGATCCGCCTGTTTGCATTTCAATCCTTCGTACTTGCGCTCCTTACGCTGCTAACCGGCTTTAGCGCCCATTCTCTCCATCCCTATTTTGCAGCTGGAATCACCTTTTTCGGAAAGTGTTTTCTGATTCCATATTTCCTGACCTATGTGATGAATCACGTTCAAATGCGACGGGAAGTCGAAACGGTAGTTAGCCTCCCAACCTCCATGCTGCTCTCTGGTGGGCTGATTATGATGGCGTTTTACTTCTCTCATTTTATTCCAATCTCAGGCACTGACCTGCTTTCAAAACTATTAGGACTCTCTATTTCCCTGGTTCTGATTGGGCTCTTCATGATGATGACTCGGAAAAAAGCATTTACTGAAGTTATTGGCCTGTACTTAATGGAAAACGGGGTTTATACCCTGACGATTGCGACGATCTTTGAGATGCCTGCCATCATTGAAATGGGGATTTTCCTGGATTTAGTTATTGGGGTCCTGGTGATGGGCGTTTGGGTTTATCGGATTAAACAAACCTTTGATACTGTGAATATTGAAGAACTCAGAAAGTTAAAGGGCTGATATGGAAATCGTTCTGCTATTCCTCATCCCAATTTTAACGGCCTTATTTTGCTTAATCCCTCGTTCCATCCAGCCGATAGGGTGTATTCAGTGTTTTGGGATGGCTTTGTTTTGCGGGTTTGGGCTCTGGGTGATTCAAAAGATTATTGCATCCCCCAATCCCCTTCATTATTGGGGAAATTGGATGTACCTGGATGCCATCAGTGGTCTCATGATTGTCCTGATTTGTCTGCTGGGATTTTTGGCTTCTATCTATGCCACAGGCTATATGGCGAATGAAGTTGAGGAGCGTATAGAGAATCTATGGAAGCTTAAAGGATTTTATGGCCTTTTCAATCTCTTTATTTTAACCATGCTGATGGTTGTGACCACCAACAGTATCGGATTGCTTTGGGTGGGGATTGAAGCGACAACATTGGTCTCCGCATTTTTGGTTGGATATTACAATAAACAATCCAACGTTGAAGCGGCTTGGAAATATATTATTCTCTGTACTGTTGGAATTGTCTTTGCCTTTATCGGTATTATCCTGGTCTATACTGCCGTTACCCAAGCCGGAGGTAATAAAGCACTTGGATTAAGCTGGGATTATCTCATCACCATCGGCTCACAGTTGAATCCAAAACTCATCAAAGTTGCCTTTATTTTTATTCTGGTGGGATATGGCACAAAAGCTGGCCTAGCCCCCATGCACACATGGTTGCCTGATGCCCACAGTGAAGCCCCGACGCCGGTTAGCGCCTTATTATCAGGTGTTTTACTGAAGTGCGCTTTATATGGCATTCTTCGCTTTAGCATGATCGCAAATTTAACGTCTGCTGTGACTGTGACCCAGCCACTTTTAATCACATTCGGATTAATATCTCTTATTATTGCGGCAGGATTTATCTTGGTTCAGCGTAACATCAAACGCCTGTTGGCCTATAGCAGCCTGGAGCATGTTGGCATTATTACATTGGGATTAGGCTTTGGATCACCGCTAGCTGTTTTTGGGGCGCTGTTTCATATGATTAACCATGGTTTAGCCAAATCCCTGATGTTTTTTTCAGCAGGGAATTTAACGTTAAAGTACCGTACGAAGGATATGGAGCGAGTTCAGGGGGCTTTCCAGTTGATGCCTTTGAGTAGCGTTGCATTACTTGTAGGCGGATTAGCCCTAGCCGGGTCTCCACCATTTTCGTTGTTTATCAGTGAGTTTTATATTTTGTATGGCGGCATCAAAGCCCATCATTGGGTCGCCAGCATTTTACTGCTCCTGTTTTTAATCATTATTTTCGGGGGATTAACCTACCACTTTGGCCGTATGGTTATTGGTCCCCAGCCAACGACAAGCCCTTCTTCCCAGACCATTCCAAAGGGAGAAATCAATCGTTCCGGCCCCATTGCGGTCTTGATACCTTTGGCTCTGATCTTGCTTCTGGCCTGGTGGATTCCTGCTCCCTTGTTGCATCTGCTGAATGATTCCGTTCGGCTGATCACGGGAGGGCATCTCTAATGGCGATTTCGGCCCGCCTGGAGATTCAGGCGCTCAATCAATATTTAACCAAGGTCTTGGGTGAGGCAATGGTGAAAGCGACGTCCGATAGCTTTAATCGCCTTGAGGTAGAGGTCCTACCGGAACAGTTTCAGAATGCGGCTGGTTTGATTCACCATGATACTTCACTTCAGGCAAGCTTTACCACAATGCTGGCCTTGGAAGATCCAATTGAACCTGCATGCTTTAAAATTCACCTCCTGTTCCTCCTGAAAAAGAGCAAAGCGTGGTTAACCTTAAGCACCCGGATTAAAAAAGAGCGCCCTGTCTTGCCAGCCATTTCTCCACTCCTTCCGGCGGCCCAATGGTTTGAGCGGGAGATTCATGACTTGTTTGGCATTCAATGGGCAGGGATATCTCTTGAACCATTGGTTTTACATCGAGATTGGCCCAGAGGCGGACATTATCCCCTGAGAAAAGATTTTCCCATTAATCAAGAAATTCCGATTGCCGAGGTTTCGCATCAGTTTCACCAACCCCATGCGGAAGGCATGCATCAAGTGGCGGTTGGTCCGATTCATGCCGCTATTATTGAACCGGGGCATATGCGGTTTTGCGTGACAGGAGAGCAGGTTCATCACTTTGATGCCCAGCTTTTCTATACCCATAAAGGGATTGAAAAGATGGCAGAGGGGAAGGAGATTAATCAAGCCTTAACATTGGCAGAGCATGTTTGCGGGCTTTGTGCCTTCTCCCATTCGACGGCCTTTTGTCAGGCAATAGAAGCCCTCGGTGACATTAAAGCCCCAGAACGTGCTGTTTATATCCGAACCATTTGTCTGGAGTTGGAACGCTTGAATAGTCATATGGCAGATCTATCCGCCATTTGTGCTTCAGGCGGGTATGGACTAGGGTCTATGCAGGCTTCACGGCTTCGGGAACAGCTGATGCAATTGACCCAGCATATGACTGGCCACCGCTTTTTCAGAGGCCTCAATGCGATTGGCGGATTAAATCAGGAGATTCCGGAAGACCATTTTGCTTACATGCGGCAAACGCTAGAGGCGTTTCAGAAGGCCTTTAAAGATTGGCATGCGCAAGTCATGGGCTGCGATAGTTTTTTGGATCGTATTGAATCCAGTGGCTATTTGAGCCTTGATCAAGCCCTGAACTTAGGCCTGGTGGGTCCACCTGCGCGAGGCTCTGGTATTGAACGCGATGTGAGAGTCGATTTCCCCTATGCAGCCTATACGGCATTTCAACCAAAGGTTTCCCTGCATGCCTTAGGGGATGTCTTTGCCAGAACCTCTGTGCGGATTGATGAGGTTTATGAATCACTTGCCCTCATTTTAAATCTGATTCAGTATTTACCCAAAGGCTCGATATACCAGAAAACTGAACTGATTTTCTCGCCTTATCAGCCAGCCTTTAGCGTTGTAGAGTCCGCCAAAGGGGACTTGGTTCACTGGGTTATGCTTGATCCAGATAATCGGGTCTACCGATGGCATGTCAGAAGCGCCTCCTATATGAACTGGCGAGGCATGGTCACTGCCACCATGGGAAATAATATTGTCCCGGATGGACCACTGGTGAATAAAAGTTTTAACCTATGCTACGCCTGCGTAGATCGATAGAGGGCGTTTTAATGATCAAAACAATTCATTATTGGTTGAAAACTGGGAGAAGCATTCTTCCTCGGGAAAGTGATGATATTAAACACTTTCAGTTTGACCAAGAGCAGTTCCAGGAGATGAATAAAGCTACCCGAAAGGCCCTCAGTCGATCTCTATTAATTCGACATCTAGATACAGGCTCTTGCAATGCAGAAGAAGCAGAATTAGTTGCTTTATCAGGCCCAGCTTATGATATTTCCAGATATGGTATTGAATTTACCGCATCCCCTAGACATGCAGATGTTTTAACAGTTACGGGGCCTGTTACTCGTCATTTGAAGATCGCCATGGAAAGAACCTATACTGCAATGCCTAGCCCAAAAATCGTTATTGCCATTGGAGACGGTGCCTGCTATGGAACGCCTTATGAAAGAACCTATGCCTGCTTAGGGCCGGTCGACCAATTTTTACCGGTCAGCATTTATATCCCAGGTGACCCACCTTCTCCGTTTGAAATTTTATCGGGCTTACTCATGTGTCAAGATATCCTGATGGGCAAAACAGTTTAGCCGCCTAAATAGCCGACTCATTTTGGGTTTATAAATAAATTCATCAGCCCAGGCTTTATCCAACAGAGGTCAAAAGCATTTCGATATGGGGGATATTATCTTCCAAATAGGCTTTCCCAGTAAATTGGAACCCATAGCTTTCGTAAAAGCGTTGTAAATAGCTTTGTGCCGAAATTCGAACGGGTGACTGAGGGTATTGTTCCTGTATCACTTGAAGTGTTTGTTGCATCAACACTCTACCAATCCCTTTTCCTCGAAAGGATTGATCTGTTGTGACACGCCCAAAAGAGACCTCTTGGTATGTTAGTCCAGGCGGCAGAATACGGGTATAGGCGACAACTCTGTTTTCCAGCCAACCCATGACATGGGTACAATGTTCATCAACATGATCAGCATCCTGATAGGGGCAATTCTGCTCAACCACAAACACCGAGCAACGAAGGATGTGACACTGCTGCAATTCAAAAGGCGTTAATTCAGGAAACGCTTTGATAACCCATTTAACCATTTGGTTCACCCTAAAGCTGTAAATTCAATGAGATCAGAGTATAGCAGCTATCCTCTCGTCGAGGGAGAAGTAAGGAGGGTACCAGCATCAATTTCCTTAATTGCGATTCAATATCTGTTTTAGTTGTTTAATCCCATTTATTAAATAATCTCTTTCACTGGTTATGGTTTTAACACGTTGTTTTACTTCAGCCAATCCACTGGCTATCGCAGAATCCACGACATCAGTCCCATGGCTATGACTGGGTAAAGTACCTTTGGCCACTTGGTTGTCTTGGCTATCCGTCCAGTAATATGCAAAATTTCCTAAATTATCCTTAGAAAAATAGCAATCTCTCAACCCCAGGCCTTCCTCTAAAGCAGTAAATGTCCTGGTTTGATGACTAAGAGCTT
This sequence comes from Vampirovibrionales bacterium, assembly GCA_025451145.1. Lineage (GTDB taxonomy): Bacteria > Cyanobacteriota > Vampirovibrionia > Vampirovibrionales > JAGQHJ01 > JANWKX01. The sequence goes on along the minus strand of JANWKX010000057.1, from coordinate 1,918 downwards.
CTACCAGTTGTGCATCCTTTTTTGCGGCTGCATTCTCAAAACGATAGGCCCCAAAACGAACAGCAGTAATAGACATGTTTTTTTCTCCTCAGGTCATAGGTTGATAATGCAGTACGTTAACATACCCACACCAGGACTGTCATTTAAGTTAATTTAAAATATGAACTATTTTTAACCTGCTTATCAGGAAAACGGCATTCCAAAGCCCATTGGCTTAAAAGGCAAGCAATCTCTATTCAACTGGATTCAGCCACGCTGGTTTCATATCAACTCTTTAGAGTGACCGCTCATCAGTTGCAAGGGTTTCAATTTTAAAGAAAACACAGTGAATGCAAGGTCAAATACTAGGATAGTAAGGGGTTCTATTGGCTAATGCTGATATCTACGCCCTTAGTGACTTTTCTTTTTTGATTTACCAGCATCATGATCACTATCACTGCCAGTTTTCCCAGTAGATTTACCACCATCATGATCACTGTCACTGCCAGCTTTTCCAGTAGACTTACCGGCATCATTATCCTTATCGGTACTGGTTTTACCACTGTCGTTATCTGAATCCGTGCTTCCTTGGGTTGGAGTAACGGCCTGGTTTACACTGTTTCCTGAAGGGGCCTGGGAGCTTCCAGCCAAACCAAGCGCATTGCTTAACTGAGATTGCGAGATTCCAGCCTGCTGAAAGTTAACTCCTGAGCTTTGAAGCTGGGTTAAAATCCCCGTAAGCGCATTGATGGTTGTCATCATTTGCTGCATTTCAGCTTGCATTTGGTAGAACTGGCCTTGCATGGATTGAACAAAGCTTGCATCCTGGGCAGACATGGCAGGTGTTGATGTATTGCCTTGGCTACTTTGATCTTGAACGGGGTATAGATAAGCAGGTGGGGCTTCCGTTTCACTTGTCGATGATTGAGGATTTGTTAAAAAACTATATGCACTTGAAATGGCACTATTGTAGGGTGATAAATTTGTATTAAATTGGGTCATAATCAATAACTCCTCTATCCACTGTAGCGAGTAATCGGAAGATATATTAAAAGCTTTAGGCTTTATTTAAGAAATGCTTTGCAATGAATCAAATTAAATAAGGCATTAATGGCAATATTGACATGTCTTAATATATCGTTATGACAACTGATTACGAGTATTTGAAAGAGGCTGTATTGGCTTGGCCATTTTGCTGGCGTATAAAGTCCTCGTTTTTTCCAAAAAGACCTGACCTTTTCCCTAATGAATTTTTAATCTTAAAACAGATTGAAGGGGCTCCAGGAAAAGATTTAGAAATTCCCCCTTCAGATATCTACAAAACTGCCGATATCTATTCAAATATACGGTTCGCTGCAGCTTAATTTGGATCGATTCATGTTGAATGTTGATGGCCTTAAATCTCGGAAATCCGGCGTCTCGTTAGCAGAGACCCTTGTCAGCCTGGTGATTTTTTCATCGGTCATTTTCCCCTTGATTTTAATTCCCATTAAAGCGGTTAAAGGGGCACAGGATGTCAAAAACAGCAGTCTGCAAATGTTTGAAATTAAAAGCATTTTTGAAGATATGCGTCATGAGATTGCTCATGCCTATTCTTTTTACCCCTTAACTGTTCATCAGCAGCCCAACTTGGATTATTCCCAACAATTATTTATTGCGTACTGGAACGAAGCTGGACACGATCCAAGCAGTCAGTCTGAAAGACGCGTTGGATTTGAGTTTCGGCAGATTCCATCCAGAAAGATGTCTGGCCAGACACAATGGCAACTCATGACCACCGGCCCCATTCAAGAGGGGGGTTCTATCAATCAATACCAAATTGGAAGTCAAAGCTGGTTCACAGCGACAAAGGTCCTCAATGGGACAAACCTATACTTTACAGGAGCGAATAATGGTAACCCCCAATTTGTCTATTGCCTGGGAAGTACTTGTAGCACCA
>JANWKX010000056.1 GCA_025451145.1 Vampirovibrionales bacterium | reverse complement strand
TCTCGGCCTTGTTGTCCAGTGTCAGCAGCGATCTGGATAAAATCCAGCTCTATATTCTGACGGCCCGAAAAATGGGCGTCGAAGTGTTACCGCCTGACATCAATAAATCCGATGCCGATTTTACCCCCGATGGCACCAATATCCGGTTTGGCCTGGCCTCCATCAAGAACGTCGGAGAAGGGGTGGTCGAGCGCATCCTGGAAGTCCGAGGCGATGAACCTTTTGAATCCCTCGAAGCATTTTGCGAACGGGCTGAGATGAAAACCATTAACCGGCGAACGTTGGAGAGCTTGGTTCTGGTGGGGGCCTTTGATTCCTTGGGGATCAGCCGGAGACAGTTATTTAACAACGTGGATACCCTGTACAACTATGGGGCAAAGCTTGCTGACCGCCGTGAAACAGGTCAAGTCAGTCTATTTTCGGCGTTATCGTCTCCTTCTGATACAGCCGAAGAGAGTTTCCGAGAAAGCTTAATTTTAGTAGGCGAGCCCGATGAATATCCCTCCAAAGAAATCCAACAGCATGAAAAGCAGCTTTTAGGGTCCTATGTCAGTTCTCACCCCTTGGATGATGTTCTGGATATCCTGCCGGTGGCTTCCACCGCCAATACTAAGGAGCTATCCGAATTGGCTGACGGGGCATCGGTCATGATTTCAGGCTTGATTGCCTCAATGGTTCAAAAGATGACCAAGACCAATAAGCCCCTTCGCATTGGTCAGTTGGAAGATTTAACGGGCAGTGTGGAGTTTGTGGCCTTTAGTGACGCCATTCAGCAATTCGGTGATCTTCTGGCAGAAGGGCAAAAGGTGACCATTAACGGGAAACTTCAGTACCGGGGGGATGATTCCTACAGCATCGTCGTGAACCAAATCCGCCCGTTGGATCATCTTCGGGTGCTTGAACTGTTTCTAAAACATGTCCCCCGGTTTGAAGAGATTGCCTACCTTCGGGAAGTCTTACGAAGCGTCAAAGGGGAAGATCCGGTGGTGCTCACCTGGCCCGATAGAAGTCGAATGATGGTGGGTCAACAGTTCTGGGTTGATTTTAACCGGGCCAAATCAGCCATGGAACCGTTACTGAGTAATGGTTTAGGCAATCTACTGACATTAGAGCCAGCGACCCTTTACCCCGAAGTCCATTCAGCACCTTTAATGCCGGAACAAAACCTAACGCCTGCGTCCTCCCTATCTTCGTGAGTCCCCCCATGACCCTTGAAATTGTCCTGCCCAATCGCATTGGCGACGCCATACTCACCTTACCGGCCCTTTTGGCTTTAAAACAGTTACAGGATCGCTATGGGCTTATTCACGAGACGATTATCCTCTACCCCCCAGCACCCCTTTTTAGTTTGTTTGAAGGTTTTAACCTCTTTCATGCCAAACAACTGGATGGCTGGTGCAAGGCCAAATCCTGGATAAACCCCGCCCGAGAGACATTTTTTCTATATTCTTCCAGCCAAATTTTGGGGCATAGGACCCAAAAATCTTATGGGCAAATCATTGAAGCCAAACGATTCCTGACATTTGACCAGCACCTAGGGTATCTCTGCCTTGAAGCTACAGAGGAATTGTTGCCTCAAAACTTGATCAGTCATCTTAAGCAAAATTTTGGGCTCTCTCTGGCTGCCATTCGATATTTCGGCATTTGCCTGGAGATGGGCTATACCGTACAACAGCTGATAGACACCTTTGAAATGACCCCAGCCCATTTTAAAACAGGGATTTCCGACCAGGGAAGTTCAAAACATCTTTTACCGGAGAAACCCTATCTTGCCATGTGCCTGGAAGCCGCTTACGGCAGGAGAAAAGAAGCTAAACGCCGCTGGTCGGGTGATCATTATCTTGATCTGGCTGAAAGGATTCATGAGCAATTCCAGCTTCCGACGGTTTTTCTGGGGCTTCAGCGTGAGCCAATCCTACCCGATAGACCCTACTTGATTGACATGCGAAGAAACAGTCCCTTGTCAGACACCATGGCGTTACTTTCACAGGCTATCGGTTATATCGGGAATGATTCAGGCCTTCTCCATCTGTCCAACCTGTTGGGAATACCCTCGCTCGGTATCTACTTATCAACCCGTCCTGAGGTGTATGGCCCTATTTTTCCCCAACTCAACACCCCCCTGATTGAACCTGAAAATCCTGAACCTCTCATGGAGTGGGTGCAGCAACGCTTGGCCACCCCCTTAAAGGCATAGGCCTTTTATTATGTGATTATTTATTCACAAACCCATTGGTGCTTAAAATTTTGAAATCAAGCGCAACAATGATATGGGTATGGGTTTTATTCATCAAGAATCAAGATTTCACGAAAGTGATCAATCGATGCTTAATGCTTCTGTTAACAATAATAATGGTACTTCAAACCGTTTAAATCAGAGCCATTTTACCCCTAGCTGTTTTACTTATCGGTTTGGAGCAGTCATACCGATTGTTAAAAAACCGGCAGCTGTTTTGAGAAAACCTTGTGAAGCCCTTCCAATCGAAGAAATCAACAGTGGAAACCGAAAGCTACAAACAATTATTGATAACATGTTTGATACTTTACAAGCGACAAGCAGTGGGATTGCGATCGCTGCACCACAAATTGGAATCCCCCTAAGAATTATTGTCCTACCCATTAAAGGCCGGTTAATGGCATTGATTAATCCTGAACTTACCCCAAATTCAGGAAAAAAATTAACTTTAGAAAGCTGCCTCAGTTTATTTGGTTTTAATATGCATCTTAAAAAAAGAGCAAGATCGTTAAGGGTCAATGCTTTTGATCGCTATGGAAGCAAAGTGACATTTGATCTAAAAGGTCTCGAAGCAACCTGTATCCAGCATGAAGTCGATCACCTCAACGGCATCCTCATTTGTGACAGGCAAGCTTAAGCATAATATTAGGTACATCGGATAAAAACACAACCGGATGATTTTGTTTTTGGATGATTATTTGGCAGAATAAGACATACTTGCCGATAGATGAGAGGTTGTCCTGATGTTCCTGTTTTCCCGTCGTTTGATTGTTCGTAAAATTTTCTCCCTGTCACTGATCACATCACTCCTGAGTGTGAACGTTCTCACGGCCTACAGTTGGAGCGCCTCACCGGATTTGGCGCCTAAAATTACTGAGGTCACCTTACCCAGTGGACAGCAGGTGTATGTTCAGGAAATTCATACACAACCCATTATCACCATTGATACCTGGGTCAACACAGGCTCTGCCCAGGAAACTCCTCAAAATAACGGTGTTTCTCACTTTTTAGAACATTTATTGTTTAAAGGCACCACGCACTACAAGCTGGGCGTGATTGATCGAACCTTGGAATCCAAGGGGGATAACTTTAATGCCGCCACCAGCGATGATTTTACCCATTTTCACATCACCACGGCGACCCCTTATTTTCAGGAAGCCCTGAACATGCATGCCGATATGCTGCTGAATGCAACTATCAATCCACCGGAATTGAACCGTGAGCGAAAAGTGGTTCAGGAAGAAATCAATCGTTCTTTGGACAATCCCGCTCGCATTGCCACCATGGCTTTATCCAAAGCCATGTTTAACCATCATCCTTACGCAATGGATACCTTAGGGCCGAAATCGAATATCCAAAACATCCCCAGACAAGATATTCTGGGCTATTATCACAGGTGGTATCAACCACGAAACTTTAAGACCATTATTGTTGGGGATATTAGCACCCCAAAAGCCATTGCCTTAGTCAATGCTGCGTTTAAAAAAGCCTATGTCTCCCAGGCCCGCCCTAGCATAGGAAAGCCCAAGATATATCCGGTTGCGCCCATTCCCTCGCCAAAGTCCGTGGTATTGACAGATCCCAATCTTTCTGATGAACAGCTCCAATTGGGCTTCCCTGCCCCATCTGTGGCTCACCGGGAAGATAATTTCGCCTTGGATGTTGCAGCATTGATTCTAGGCCAAGGGATCAGCTCAAGACTTTATCAGGACTTAAAAGAACAAAACCAGTGGGTCAATGATATTTCCGCTGGCAACAGCACCCGCCAGCAAGCTGGGATCTTCTATATTGCTGCGGATTTAAAGCCCGAAAACCGAGATGCGGCCAAAAAAGCCATCGTGGATGAAATTAATCGTTTTAAAACAGAAGGACCCACCTCTATTGAGTTGGAGAAGGCCAAAACCCAGGTCGTTAAATCCTTTGCCTTTTCAACCGAATCCACAGAGGGTGTGGCCGAGACCATTGGCTATAACGTGACCATTGGCAAGCTGACTGATTATACCGATTATGTCAAAAACATCCAAAAAATTACGGCAGCCGATGTTCGCCGTGCAGTTGATGAGTATTTAAATTTTTCCCATGCCGTTTTGGTCGAATCGTTGCCCGCATCCTTCCAAGCAGAGAAAGATCAGGAAACAAAGAATAATATCGCCCTCTTGGATGAGGCTTCCAAAGTGGCCATCACAGACCTTGCGCCCTCAAAAGCGTCCCTTGCAGGATCCACTTCGCCCTCTTCTCTGCATCAAGGCACCCATACCACGACTCATCATCCTGAGCCCACCCAAACGAAAGTGATGAAAATCACGTTAAAAGATGGTGCAACATTATTATTAAAGCCCTCGCCGACCACACAAACGATTGCCATCAGCATTTTTGCTAAGGGAGGGCGATTGGTACAACCACAACCTGGTGTTGCTTCCCTGGCAAGCCGTTCACTATTGAAAGGCACCAAAAACCACACCGCAAAACAACTAGGAGAAGCACTAGAGCGTTTTGGCCTTTCCGTGTCGGCTGATAGTACCAGTGATTATTTTCAAATCAACGCAGCTAGTGTCAATACCGATATTGATAAACTACTGGCCATTCTGGGCGATATCATGGACAATCCGACCTTCCCGAAAGAAGAAGTGGATAAGGAACGTGCTGATCTGCTTGAAGAAATCAAGACCAGTCGTGATGAACCCAGTAATATGATGTTTGAGGATTTGACCAAGGCTCTTTATCCTCACCACCCCTACGGTGATGTGGGATCACGGGTCGAAAAATCCTTGCCTGCCGTCAGTCGGGAAGAAGTCGTCAACTATTATCAAAGCCAGATTCAACCCCAAAATCTCACGGTATCCGTGGTCGGTAATTTTAATCCCATGACGGTGAAAACCCGCCTGGCTGAGATTTTTGATCAGCTTCCCAAGCCCCCAAAAGGCACAGAGCTGGTCAAATCTTATCCCAGCGTTTCTCCCCTTTCTAAAACGGTCGAGATTGAGGCCCATAAGCCTGAACAGGCAGCCACCTGGATAGCTTACGGATGGCATGCCCCGGCGATTTCAACTTCTAAAGACTACATTACCCTGAAGGTCATTAACACGCTTCTGGGAGCGGGACTGAGCTCACGTCTGTTTACTGATCTCCGGGAAAAGCAAGGCTTGGCCTATCATGTCAGTACGATGTATCCCAGTAATCTAGAAACCGGTAATTTCATTATGTATATTGGGACTGATCCCAAGAATCAGGCCAAGGTTCTGACAGGATTTAACCATGAAATCCAGCGCCTGAAAGAAGAACCGGTTTCCCAGGCAGAATTAGATCGGGTAAAAAGTAAGTTAATAGGCTCTTTTGAACTGGCTCATGAGTCTAATGCGAATCAAGCCTATTATCTGGGGATTTACCAAACCCTTGGCGTAGGTTATCTGTTTGATAAGGAGTATCCTCATCTGGTGTCACAGATTACGTCTCAAGATGTTCAGCGGGTGGCAAGGCATTACTTTGATCAACCCAAAGTCATCACCATTGTGGATCCCAAAACTGTGAGAACCGATGAAGCCCTCAATCCGAATTAAGGTTCCCGCCACATCTGCCAACCTGGGACCGGGGTTTGACACCTTGGGAATGGCCCTCAACCTGTTCAACCGTTTTGAAGCGGAGCCTGACGAACAAATGAGTGTCCATTT
>JANWKX010000055.1 GCA_025451145.1 Vampirovibrionales bacterium | reverse complement strand
TCGGATTCACCCCATCGGTGCCATTGTTGGTATTAAGGCTATTATCAGCTTGAGCCACCGGGCAAAGGAGGCAAAGCGCCAAAAAGGCAAATGCAATATTTTTCATCAGCAACGACCTCGTTTAACAGTTATCTTGTTTAACGGCTTACGATAAATTAGGATCATTGGAAAGAAATAGCAATGCGTCCACTAGGGCATTTTCACAATACTCATTTCAAGCTTGCCAAGAGCATTGTAAAGAATGGCGCCAGTATCACTTAACGTAAATTATCCATTGAGACAGGCTTCTATAAGAACGATTCAGCAGACTCGATTTGCCAGCGATACAAACGATGCAATAGATACCCCACCGGAGAAAGAGCCCGATCCAAATCAAAATTCCGGTTTCCCCAAATTACCTGTTAGTCGAAATTTTGTCATATCAATTGCTGGAGGCGTGGTTACAGGTGAGGTTTTATTGCTATTAATAAAGCTGCTTTTGGGTTCAGCCGATCCAACCCTGGATGTTGCGATATCGACTGCAGCCACAACCCCACTGCTTGCATGGTTTTATCGATATCTAAACGAGCATTTTCCAGATTCTGGACCAAAAACTTAGCTCATCAATCAGGTAGGTTGAACGTACGTAACGCTCATAAATGGTATGGAATCATCCTTTGTAAACACGCTCATTCGTCTTCGTAAATCATGACTAACATCAGACCTACCAATGCTCAGACAGGTTGTCTTAAAATTGAACGTGCATCCGGCAAAAACCGATATGAGTCACCTGGATCAAGCAACTCTTCTGCGATAATCATTCACTCAAAATCTTAATATAGCCTCTTGCTCATGGGATTATGCCCTTTGAAATTTTATAGTGCTCTTTCAACAATCTTTTAAATTGACTAGCAAATTTTTTCTTTGAGGGATCTTTATAGATCCAAAATCAGCAAAGAGAAGGAACCAGATATTTATGGGAACAAAATTAGGCGTTTATACGTATCAAGCACCTTCTGCAAAATTGGGAAATGCAAATTTTGGCAGTAGCCAAGGGACAATGAAGCAACATAGCGCATCAGCTTTATTTGGCTCAGCTTTGCCAGACACGGTCACCTTTAGCACCCCAAGATTTGGCGAATTCAAAAAAACCGTTCGTAGGCAAGGCTATAGCCATAACGATAGTAAAGATTATCGCTGTTTTTCTCATTTGTTTCGGGAGCCACAGCCGAGCAATAAATTATCCTCGGAGTTTATCGAATCATTACCCAAGGTAATGAACAGACTCTTCCCGCAAGGCGCCAGGGTCGAATGTTTTGGCATGGCAAACGGATTGGAGCTTTTTGGTCTGAGCATGCTATTGCATAAACAGCTCGGCAGAGGAGCAGACTTGTTTGACTTACATGGCTCTGACATCGTTCCAGAAATGGTCAATTTGGCCCAAAAAGGAATAGTGACGCTGGATGACGATGAAAGAAGGCTCTATGAGAAGTTGATTGGCCCTCAAGAACACCCTTACCTTATCCCATGCAATGGGCAAGATACAATTCCTGAAGATTATCAACTTGCACTTGAGTCTGGAGAAACGGCCTATCGTGTTTCCCCTGAGATCATGAGACCACTGAAATATAATATGGGTTGTGAAGACCTTTATGATGCGGCTCAAAATTTTGATCCCAAGGGGAAGCCATTGATATTATTCACCAGCAACATCTGGAATCATTTCAATGATGATAAAAAGAGAAAGTTAGCCAGCAACTTAGGAGAAAATCTCCCTTCAGGCAGTATTATCGTTCTGGGTGAAAAAGATATTGATGTTCATGGCGGATTCAAAAATGCTGCCAAATGTCTAACAGATGCAGGCTTTAGGCCCGTCACACCAGCCCAAGGCGAATCTTCTAAAGTAGGGACTTACATCTATCAAAAGCCCTAGGTGATAGATTGAGTCACACCCTGTAGCAGATTTTCAAGCCTTCAATGTGCGTTAGCCTTGATTTAGCTGAATATTAATAAACATTTAATTTATCCGATGAAAGCCAGAGGTCGGATTTCAACCCCAGGCTTAAAGAATAAAGCGATATCGATTGATCGCTTTCTATCTCTTAATGCGGCAGTTTAGCGACTGCTTCTAACTTAGCCCATTTTACGAATCCTAAGCGATCCATAAACGCTTTGCTTAGCCCTTTTCCAGGAAAATAGGCTGGTTCATTTCTCGCCAAGAACACTTTAAATGCTTGTTCAACATCCGGCTCCGGGGTTGCCGCGCTTTTAATCATTTTAATTAAGGCTTGTTCAGCGTCTCTAATTTCATCCTCAAGCGGCTCAACCGTTTCAGGGGCTTTAACGACGGTGAATGCGTTCATTACCTGCGTATCTCTACGAAAAACAAAAACATTACCTAGTAATGTGTCGTGTGAGTATGGAAAATCGGCTGGCCTTCGAGAATTTCGGTCTGTAAGAGCCCGGGTTAAGCCAATGACATCATTCTTTTCAACAGCTTCTCTAATAACCTGTTGTGCATCAGCTTTAGCCTGATTATAAGCCTCTTGTGTTATCCTTGGGTCTTCAATCTGCCAGCCAAATCGGACATCTTTGATAGCTTGAGACCTGTTAGGACGAATATCCTGCATTCTAGAAAAACCAACGTTCATTCAAATACTCCATTTTTAAACCATAACGCATCATGTCTATTGGATAGCCTGAATTAAAAACTTTAAAACAAACCCAAGCAGAAAATTGCCCTTTGTGAAAAACACATCCGGCTTGAGGGCAAAGCCGCAAATACAGGGAGAAAGTTAACTCAACGCGGACCAATTCATTAATATTTGAACCATGTAAATTTTTTAAACGATAGATTTTGATTTAAGTACAAATTTGTTATAACTATAGTAAATTTTAAACTAGCGAAAGAAACGCTCAGTCTAAGGAGCTTAATAAAATGGTATCCGTTCGTTTTGGTAGCTTAATCCCTGTCCTCAAAGCCCAGATCCAGCAAAGCAATGGTAATATCGAAGAGTATGAGACATCACCTTATACCAGGCCTGCCGCAGCCAACCTTGTAGAAGCGTTAAATCAAGCGCCTGAGCATCCTCAGAGCCCGGCGATTTTAAACGCCCGAAACACACTCCTTGAACAAGACTGTGATTTTAGAAGCGATAGCTTTGCTGATGAGTTACTCTGGGATGGGAGGGTTTATCTGGCTACGGGTGAGGATGCTCGCCAGGAAAGCGCCCACTTCAAGGCTTATGTTCATACGAATTTACCGCCTGAAGAAAAAGAACGTTACAAAAACTGGATCACCTCTCGCATCCGGGATTCAAAGCCGAAATTGGCCATATCCCTGGTTAAACTAAAAGAAGAGGATCAGTCTTTTTTCCCGACCGTGACAGGCGTTGAGTTCCAAACCCTGGCTTAAAAATTGATAGCCTAAATGTTTAAAGTCGATATAGATTTAAACTAAAAGGAATTTAACAGATCTGCCTTCACAATGATATTAATTCGTACTAATTAAATGTTGAATTTTGTCTCATGATTTCACTTAAGAAAACTTCAATATTTCTCTTTTCACCAGCGCTGATTACCTGGCGTGTAAATTTGTCAAAGGCGTCGCCTGTTTCTGGATCAATAATATAGTGGCCAATGGGGATACCGTGTAAGACAACTTCTAAGCAATTTCTCTCTTTCTGATCGAACGTTTCGTCAGGAAGATAATGGGTAATATAAGTACGAGAGCCATGAGAGTCATACCCTTTGTTCCCTTGAGCTTGCAGCATATTAAACACCGCTTGGGTTAAGCTTGAATCAACTTTGATATCCGCTGGAATAGCTGAACCGGCAAATCGGGCTGCTTTAGGCCTTAAATTGGCGGGTCGTGCTTGAGCCCTCAAGGCTAAATTCCCAAGTCCCATCATCTTCATCAAAACGCTCCTCTTACTTCACTCCACAAAGATATCTGAATCTATTGCAGAAATCTTGTTGTTATAAACCACCTGAAAGCCCAAAATTGCCCTTTTTCAGCCATGCGTTTACAGAAGTTCACCGCTTACTATAGCCATTTATCAAAGGGTTTAGAGCGTAAGCCTTGAGTGGGTAATAGGCCTGTAAAAGCTAACCAATGATATCGATGCTATTTTCATCAGCACCATAATCGACCATTTGACCTCTGATACGCGTATCTTCATCTAGGCCATCCCCAGTTTGAATAAAATAACTACCATCACCATGATCCGTTACGGCATACCCTTGATGACCATCTTTAAGGGTAAAACTGCCAGGACTGGTTTCATCGATCCTAAAATTGGGATCGCCTGTCTTCCTCAGCAAATCATAAGTTGTTGAGTCGATTCCCAAAGATCCAAAGCGAACTGGGTTCATTATTTCTTCCTTTCGATGATTAACGTGGCTTTCAATGTTCTGGTCGATAAAAACAGCTCAAGCCAATTTGTTGTCAATTTAATAAAACTTGAAGCCTTTCGTCTTAGGAAATAGGCGTTTATGAAAAAATCCGCAAAATCTAACAGGCTTAGCCATTAGTTCGTTCAATGAGCCTCGCTTTGGTCCAGCTTTTTTTATTTTGCGCTCATTTTAAGCACAATGTAAAAATTTTTTATGAATTCATTCATAGCCACACACTTGAATTAACGTTTGTGTTAACTTAATTCTCAAATTACATTTTAGGTTCATCATCTAACCCTGTTGTATATAAGGTTACATATAAGAGAGTGATTTAATAGGAGAGCAGGCACATATGGGGTCCAATATCAGTATTCCCGCTTGGCATGTCGCCAGGCCGAACGCGCTTCGTCAAAACCAAAATCAAGCATTAAAATTTGGCGCCAATGGATCGAAATTCCAACTGGCTTATATTCCGCTTGCCGAACGCCAAAGGCTGGATCGGGAAATCGAAAGATTGAAGCGCGAAAGACCGGATACCTATGGTCATCAAGATTGGACCACAGGCGATCCCATTAATAATTTGTATCGTAAGCGCCATCCTCGGGAATATGGAGTTGTGATCTATGGTTCCAACCGAGTAAAACCAGGTGATCAATATTATGAACTGGCCAAAGCATTGGGTAAGACCATTAGCTCAACCCGCTTGGATCGCCATGGCGATCGAACCATTTCTGCTGACGGGCAACAATTGCATGTCGTCTCTGGTGGGGGGCCTGGGATTATGAGAGCCGTTGCCGAAGGTGCCATGAGTGTCCCCGGAGGCCATGCCATTGGATGTGGCGAACCCTTCCCCAACGAGCCTTATGCCTTGGACTTCAATCCGGAATTCTATGAGCATAAAAATCCAAATAACCGGACCAACCATCGGATGTATGGCCCCGGAGGTTATTTCGATCGCGCGTCCCGGATTATTGTCGCCCCAGGTGGCATTGGTACGGACCAGGAGGCGTTTAACACGCTACTGGCCATGCTCACCAATGATTATCATCAAAAGCTGCAAAAGCCGATGATCCTTTTGGATGTCGATGGATTCTTTAGCAAGCCTGGTGGACTTATTCCCTACATGAAAAGCCGGGCAGCGGAAGGTGAATTACGAACCCCCGATGGTATCCTTATTAGCCCCCAGTTGATCGAGGATTTCTTTAAGCCGGTGCCCACCATCGAAGCGGCTGTGAACGCGGTGATTGACCCAAGCCATCCTTGGACAGCAGGTCACCATGGCCACAGGCCCGCAGCTCATTAGTGGACAAATACGCCTAATTGCGTAACCCCATTAAAATCGATTTCAAAAAAGTCCTTCTGTTTGCCGATCAAGCATGAGGGCTTTTTTCTTGAGAATTATAATGGCTTACCGCATATGCTCTAACGCCTGCTCAAACAAGGTACTCAACTTGCCACCTTTTAACCCCCATCTCTCGAATCTTTTCGCAAACTGTTCAACAATTGGCGAGCGTCCATCCGAAAAACTGACCCTCAAAACGCCTTCAGGATCCAATTCGGCCCTCGCTCCACTTGATATAAAACGATCGTTATAAGATCGAGCCAGTTCTTGAGCACTTTGATAGTGGGCTAACCTATCCGCTCTTGACCAATAGCCCCGAGCGGGAAGCATCGTATTCCCTCGTCTTAGGAAAGACTCCGCAGTATCACTTAAATATGCGCCAGCTTGAAAATCAGCCATATGGCCCCCCTCCCGATTAAATCGTGAAAATAAATAAACCCCTATAATTTATAAAAACACTTCCTGAGTCGTGTTTTGTTAAACTATGACGATTTGTGAATCAACTGGCATGAGCAGATCAATACGTACGGTTCACCCCATACCGGTGAATCGTCCAGGAGGTCTAAAGCGCTGTAAGTGGCCTATTCGATAGGCTCGCTATTGAGAAATTTATGGGTATATCGAGCCAACTGTTGCTCAATGGTATTTCTGGCTTTATCGCTAAACCTTGGCCAGTAACTACGGAATTGCGTCAGCAGGCTATAGAGTTCAGAAGGATTCATATCCATCATCTGATAGGCTTGACCAACATAGCCACTGATAAAATCGGGATCACCCGAGTTAAGACGGTTGAATAGGCGCT
>JANWKX010000054.1 GCA_025451145.1 Vampirovibrionales bacterium | reverse complement strand
TGCGATGGCTTCCTGCGATTCATTATTTCGTTGCCTATGGCGATCGTTCAGAGCTTTGGTTAAAGCTAACCCCTGATTTTCTTGGGAAACTCCAGAAACGAGGCGGGCAATTGATTGCGAATCTTGCCTTTCCTGCGGTTGTCGAAGAAATTCAGAATGAGCCTACTGATCTAACCCTCAGTGTTAACCAGGGCCCGGTCATTCAAGTCAATGCGAAACCAGGCGGTTCTCAGATAATTGAAGTTCCCATTCAAACTCAACAGGGAAATTGGCTTATTTTGAACCTTGAAAGTACCAATCCAAAGGCTTACACGATGGTCAAAAGCCTCGCCTATCAAGCGGGTGATTAAAAGCATTGCTGAAGAGGTCTCGGCTTTTCTTAAAAATCCTGCCTAACAATCACTTTAATGAACCATTTTCCCTGGGTAAATTGAGGGATAATAGTAAAGTGATATAGAGCAAGAGTAAGGTTATGACTGCACCCCAATGGATGTCGATGGCGGACCCGATTCATGGGTTGATTCGCCTCAGCCGCCAGAATCCGGATCATCAGTTGCTTCTAGAAGTGATGAATAGCAAGATTTTTCAGCGACTAAGACGCATCAAGCAGATGGGTTTGGCGGAGTTCGTCTTTCCCGGAGCGACCCATAGCCGTTTTGTCCATAGTATTGGATCGGCCTGGTTAATGGTCAAAACGCTGGAGCAGTTGCAGGAAAACGACAGCACCCGTGAATTGCTTAAAAGCACTTATGAAGACACGGGAGTTACCTTGGAACGGCTTTTGTTATTGAGCATTCTGCTTCATGATATCGGCCATACACCTTTGTCCCATACATTGGAAGATATTCTGGATTTAAAAGATCAGGGGATGCTCCATGATACGTATTGGAACAAGCTGATTATCGGCTATGATCCTGAATTATTGGATATTTGGGCAAAGTATAACCCTGAGATTCCCAAAGCCATCTTTCGATTTAACGGGTTGGAACCTAATGTTCCCCGACATTTTTTATCGGACTTGGTTTCAAGCCAATTGGATATGGATCGCCTGGATTACTTGCTGAGAGACAGCCACTTTTTAGGTGTCCAGTACGGGCGTGTTGAGATTGAGCGAATTATTACCAACCTGGTGGTTGGAAAAACGCCCGAGGGACAACCTGCAATCGCTGTTCGGGAAGAAACCATACCGGCCATAGAGCATTATCTTTTCGGCCGATATGAAGCTTACAAGATGGCTCTCCATTCCTTGGACAAAGCTTCTGAGGCCTTGCTAAAGAAGACGCTGTATCGCTTTAAATGGGTCGTCGAGAATAACATGGATCCCGGTCACCCGGCTGAACTCCTGTATCAGTTTATAACCCAGGGCAAAACGCTTTCTGTCGAAGATTACCTGATGTTTGATGATTGCTACCTGTGGGACAAAATTAATTTATGGGCGCGCTACTCCCAGGATCCGTTACTGAAACAGCTCGCCAACAGAATGCTGGGCCATGATCTGTTTAAATTTATTGAAATTAATAACCATGATGAATTTGAAGTTCAAGACGTGCTCCATAACATCCTGCCGGAACTGAAACAACATTATGAATCGAGAGGATTATCCTTCGAGTTTGGCTTTGAGGATATGGCTTTGGCGCCACGCCCAATGTATCAGCCGCCTCAGATCAAGCCGCCTATTTGGGTTCGTCGACGTAGTGGCGGATTAGTGGACTTGGCCCAGATTTCAACGTTACCACTTTACCAAAACGGACACCATGGCAAACGTTACATGATCTTTGTTTGGGATAAAGAGGCCAAAGATTTTCTCAGGCGCTTATTGGACAAGTCCAGGATGTCTGGTCAGTTGGTAGCCAATAATACTCAGTTTATTTACTGATTATAGAACCAACCCGAGAAACGTCCATGACGGGCATCTGCGTTGTCGCTGTGATGCTCGAATGCTCATTTACTTTTGTGTAAACTCCGCTTCTTTGCCCCAACTCGGCAAGCGTGCCTCGCTGGGAGCCCGTAAAATTCTTTATAACGCTTCACTACGTTTCGCTTGGCTTCTAGCATCTGCTCCGCCTTGAACATTTCCCGGATAAGTTCTTAGCCTTTGACCCAGTTCACCAAAGTTTCCATGGCTTGCTGTAGGGAACGGTAATACTGGGGGTAGAATTGATGCCCTTTATGATCCAGAGGACCATAGGTGACATTGGGATAACGGGCCATTTCTTCGGCAACCTGAGTAACGTAAGGCGTCGTATCTCCGAGTTCAGGATCAAGCCCGTTTAGAGAGGCCAGTGAGCTGGCAATGGCTTGATTGGCCTCAGCGTTCCGTTGGCTCATTTTAGCAACCAATGGGGCCAATAGCCCTCTGTCTTTGCTTGCTAATGTTTTGACTTTGTCATAACTACCGTGTGGGTCAGATTGCCACCGGATGTCGACTTTATCTGTCGTGTCTTCATCAATGGCATCCTCGGGAAGATAATCTCTGACCGAAGACAGACCAGGCAGGTGTGAGAGCCCACGGAGGGTATCAATACCAATTCTGGTGGGGTTCTGAATGATGCGAAAATGATCCGGCAGGCTAGGGAACGGTTTTAAAGCCCTATCTTCATCGGTCAAAGTCACATCCATACTATAATGGCCCGGCCTTCCCGTTGCATCGCTGATAATAATTTTTCCAAATCGGGGCTGATGCGCATGATTGATGGGTGATAAATTCATTTTTTATATCCTTTTTTATTTCAAATTTGATGGATATCATAACACATCCATTTTAAATGTCGTTTTATTGATAAACCAACCTTTATAGTGATACTTTACAGTGGCTGCCTAATAGGTTGACTTTTCCGTTCTAATGACGTTTTACTCGTTTTTAAATGCCCAAAATAAATCACTGAGGCAGTTTAAATGCCGTTTCGAAAAATCTATGATCCAATGAGTGGCTGAGAACTTTGAATCGAGAGCTATGATGGCGGAGAGAATCAGAATCGTCTTTGCTGGTATGGTTTCAATACTCCTTTTTCTGGGCTTGATGACCCATCCGGCCCAGGCCACGACTTACTATACTCACGCAACCTATCAACAACAACATCCGGTTAAGGCCTATTTCCATAGACACCCCTACCAAAAGACAGGGCTAATTGGGGGTGGCGTAGGTGCGGGAGTTGGCGCACTGCTAGGAGGTGGAAAAGGGGCTTTAACGGGCGGCGCAATCGGCGCCGGTGCCGGTGTAGGTTATGAATATTTAAAAAAACATTTTTAAGAGGTAATGGAGATATAAAATACAGGTATTTACCCACAATGTAAGAGGAGGGCTTTCATTTTGGCTATCGGATACAAAGAAGAAAACGCAGTCTGGCTTGAGCAAAAAAAGCAGGAACTGGAGCAGCTTCTTAATGAGATAAAAGTGACCCCGGATCAAAAAAGCAAGGTTTGGTCAGCCGTCCTGGATACCCAGTCACAGATTTCCCCTTCCATTGAATCGTTATTTAACCTTGCTCGCGAACTCATTAAATATGTAGCCACGCCAGGGGCAACTGAGAGGGAGGCCATTCACCGCGCGAAAGCAATGGAAGCGCTTCGGGAAGAAATGATCCCGATACGGATTCAACTGCTCTTTAAAATTAAGCAAATATTGAACCCTCAGCAACAGGAAAAACTAAGCCAACATATCCAAAATAAAATCAACGAACTTGAGGATAAGCTCTCAGCGCTGATGCATCTCACACCGTAACCTGGCTTATTGGTATTAACTTGCGTTAGCCGGTAACAGCACTAATCATTGAATGAATTAATGCGTCGAAGACTTGCGATCGGCTTCCCGCTGGGCAGCTAATGCAGCTTCCAGGGCTTGGGCTTCGATTTGTTTTAAGACCAGGCGGCCGTTAGGTGTTAAAGAGATCTTATCGCCTATAATGAGCTGGGCTCGTTTACTCAGTAAGCCAGCTTCAACCAAACCGTTCACGGCGGCCTTAATAATCGGGTTCAAATTTTGGCCCTGGGTGCGAATAACCGCTTCCTCCCCCGATGCCAGCGCACGTTGCGGGACGGATATCGCTGGAAAGGTATAACTGTTAAACCCCGTCTTCGATTCCGTTGGATAAAAGAAGGTTTCGGGTTGAGTTGTACCCGCCTGGGTGTCCTTGAGGCCTCGGACAATTCGTGCCCGAAGAAAACCGAGTTCTGAAATAAAGTGGTGAAGTGAAATTTCAGCAGAAGATCCTGTTTTTTCCTCTAACTCCTGGATCGCAAGGGCAGCATTGACGAATATCTCCTGCCCGTAGACGCCATGGCCAAAGTTTTGAGAGAGCACCGGAGGAAGCGCATCTGAAGCGGCATCCGGTTGAGGGGCCGTATTGCCTTGCGCACCCGATACGCCGGAAAATCTGGGGACGAAAGGTTTAAAGGCTGAAACGGGTGTCAAACGCATGATTAGGCCTCCTCTAAGAACTGAGCAATTTTTATTTTAGATCTGATTATTATAGGGAGCGCATTGGGCTCGGTCAACGCTTGCGCTAAGAACTGTAACATCCGTCTGAGTGATTTACTGGTGTGAAAATTTTTGCTCTGAGAAGTCGCATAAAAATATCATTAGGCAGATGTCATTAGTCGTGTGCCAGGTTCATCTCCAGTTGGTTTTTTAGTCAGTTCTACCCAATAGTGTTTTTCGCTGTCTAAAGGAACCTCTCCATATCGCACGGTAACGAGATTACCTAGTTGGGTTTCATCTAATAAATTTTTGACAGCAGGCCGGTTAACATAGGACATACGGATTTTTCCGCCAGGCTTCGTGACCCGAATCATCTCTCGTAACGCTTGTGAACAGAGGCGCTTTATCGATTCACCATCATCATCCTTATAATAGCCGCCTTCTCTATAACTGACGCCATCATTACAGAGTAGAGACATGATGGAGACGGTATTGTAAGTCAGATCAAAGGTATTATCATCGAATGGCATAGCTCTCGCATCTGCTTTGAAAAAATGACCAGGGTAAGCACTCCATTGCTCAAGTACTTCTGGATCATCTGCAAAGTCTAGTGCATACGCATCTATCCCTTGAGCTAAAAGGGATGGCACAAATCCCAATTCATCATACTCGCCACGTCTCAGATCATAAACATGCTCAGATGGGCGTCCTGCGCCGACATCCAATATCGTTTTACCCCTTAAAGCTTCCGGATTAACGAATTCATCGGGATAAAAGCCTTTATCAGTCAAAAGCTTATAACGAGCTGTATGGGCGAAATCTCCAGGTTGAGTGTATTGAATATGGCCGCCAAACCTGACATTGGTCTTTGGCGCTCTATTGCCATAATAGGCCTGGGGCTTAGTTTGGAGTGCTAATGCCTTGATCATCCCTCTCTATCCTTATATGTGTGTTAAATCATATTCGGCTTAAAATCCCCTCAAGATGAGAAGGTGATAGTTTATGTCCAGGGTGTTACATAATTTAACGATTAGAGAAGCCAGGCTTTTTGGGTAGAATCGGCTTTATTCTGACTCGTTTTCGGCTAGGGAATAGTTGGATTCCACCTTGGCGATATGAACATCATATTGCTTGTACCAGCGTTCTTTTCCCAGCTTTTGGGCGACCTGGTGTTGTGTATTTGCTTTCCAGTGTTTCATATCCTCCAGGGTTTTCCAGTAGGAAATGGTAATCCCTTTGCCATCGGCATTTCTGACGCTCTCGATTCCCAAAAATCCCGGTTGTTGCTCTGCCAGTGAGAGCATGAGTTTAGACATTTCCCCATAACCATTGTCCCCCTCGGTCCGTTGGGAGGTGAAAATAACGGTATAGTAAGGCGGCTCTGGCAATGTTGGCATGGGTTTGTTTCTCCTCATCAGGGCATCCACGGGATAAAAGAAATTCTATCATTTT
>JANWKX010000053.1 GCA_025451145.1 Vampirovibrionales bacterium | reverse complement strand
GTCATATGTTTGCCGGTCGGGTCGCCGAGGATGTCTATTATCATGGGCTGGGGGATGTCTCCAGCGGGGCCGGTAACGATTATGAACAGGCGGGACGTCTGGCCTATATGTCGGTTCGGGACTGGAAGCTGTTTACCGACTTAACCGGCCATTACCTGGCGCCAAGACAACCTGGCTTGATACAAAGCCCCGATTCGGATCACGCCAGGGAAGAACAAGAAGGCATTGTCAATTATATTATGGACCGATGCTACCGAGCGGATAAGGCCTTTATGGCAGCCATTCCCCAAGGGCCCCTGGAAAACGCCATGAAGGAAATGGAGCAACGGGAAACCTTGATGGGCGAACAGGAAATCTACGAGTTCTATGATCGTTTCTCCAAGGAAGTAAAGCAGGCCTGTGGTAAGGACTTGCGCGAACTGTGGCGTGAGCATGCACTACCCATCCTACAAGCGCCATGTGAACGGCCTAAAGATTAAGTTTAATTTTAGGAAGCTTTCCATTGGGAGAGAGGGAACAGCTCTGGGGGAAAGATTTTGAAGGTCTTCAAACATTGATCTCCCAGGGCTAATCCTAAATTGCTGAGCCATTCGGCTCCCAATGGCGATAGACCCTAAATCGGCCTTCTTCCTTGTGGATTGACCGGATGAAGTCTTGGATCTCGCGTTTAAGCTAGGGCTTGCCTGCCCTTCCGGGTGATAGTATAGCTGGTATGCCCAGGCGAATAAAGCCGAGGCGAAGGAATAAATTCAGACCAAGGCCCGCGCGGCATAACCTTGCCAAAGGTATCTATGGATTGCAATAAACCTGCCTGAACCAATTGCGCCAGCAACTCATGGACTCGAAAATGATCCTTTGGGGTATCGGGGTAAGCCATGATAATTTTTCGGATAGGCAAGGGAAACGTCTTTCGAGGGGCAACCTGACGGACAAGGGCGCCTACGACTGTTTCCTGTGAGACAATCTGAGACTGAAACGCCTGCTCAATGGTTCTCAATTGTTTCAAAAGGTCGAGCCCCGTTAGCGTATCGCCATTGCTCAGTTGAAAAGAGGCCGCTAAGGCAGATTCCACAGAAGGCCTTGTCGAAATCACTCCTGAGAACCTGGCGCCATGTCTAGGTAAACCCAATGACCTGTTGGCAGGACTGTTTCCAGCCAGCCGTTGCTGTATCTGCATGTTGAATGAACTCCTTTAGCTGTCGCCCAATAAATAAAGGTTATTTCTAAACCGAATCCAGCGCTCGGATTTGCCAAGGGCCTGGCCCAAGAGCAACGCCATTTCGAGGTCATGCTTTTTAACGGCAAAGTGATAGGCGGCTTTGACGGAAGCGTTTTTCCGTAAATCGGGTGTATCCTTTTTCATGGCTTCCAGTAACAACTTTGCCTTTTCCAACGAGCCATCAGACGATTGTTCGCCACTCTGGGGTAATCGTTTATGAAAATAGCGCATGGTCAGAACATAATCCAATGGATCTCCTGAAACACCATTGGAATATGGCTTTATCCCTTTTTGAAGGGCCAGGCTCAAATCCGACGGTTCTCCAAAGATCGCCATTAAGCTCATGATCCGGGCACCAATCATGTCAGTGGCGTACTGGATTGTAAATGCGAGGAAGGAGTCTTTCGAGGTTTGGGCAAAGCGGTTATCGGGTATGGTTTCAAGCACCGGGTTTAATTGGGTGTGGATAAAGTCTCGATTGACCTGGATCCAACCATTTAATTCCTCAAGAACCTCCTGGTTCGTCATACCAGCCTTAATTTGTGGGTTCGCGGATGGCGGTTTTAAAACCTCCAGTAAAGGGTCCAAGTCTTTTAACTCATCTGGAAGATCCACTGGTGGGTTAGCTTGGCCGAAATGGACCGTATCCATGGATATGGCTTGAGGCTTAACGTAGGCTTTGGCGGATTGAAGGCCTGGCTGACGCATCATCAATGCGTAGGGGTTGGGGCCGGATTGAATTTTCATCTGTTGTCTTTCTCCCTTTTAACTGAACGAATTAGTGTCTACTCGTAATGGATTGCCATTACAGCCGAATTGATCTTCTAAGGGCCAATCTGGTTCTGATTTCGAAGTCCGACTTACCCAGGCAAGCGCCAAGTAATAGGGCCATTGTTTCATCATCGTTTTTAATGGCCACACCATAAGCCGCTTTACCCCCCGGGCTGTTGCTTAAATCAGGGGTTTCCTGCCGCATCCTGTTCAGCAACAGGTCGACATTATTGCGACCCTGCACCGGATCAAAGTGATGGGCCATCACCGCATACGCCAAGGGACTCCAGTCACCGGTTTCATCATGGAGTTTAATCCCCTTACGAAAAGCCAGTTCAATATCCTCAGTCGTTCCATATTGGGCAACGATGGTCAGTATCCATTGACCGATATCCTCAACGGCCCCCTGAACTGCCGGGTCTGCCGGATCAGAGAATCGGCCATCAGATAAAGCCTGAAGGGCGGGTATCAGCTTCCCAGTCATGAAGGTTCTGGCAGACTGAAACCAGGCTTGAGTATCGGTTTTAGTCCCAGGGCCAGACATCGTGGAAAATTCATTCCACAGATCAACGAGGGGCTTGATATCTGCTGGCAGCTTGGGCTTTTCCTCACCAAAACGGACTTGATCAGCCCGTAGAGGCTGATACTTGGTGGCCGGTTGGAACCCTCTTGAGGTTTTGGGGCTATAGATGTGAGATTGGATGTTCATCAAAAAATAATATCCTTTAGAATCCAGAGCTACGATTTGAAGCCGTCAAGTTAAATCACGTGTAAATGAAACCTCTGAAGGTTAAAAATTGCCTGATTTTGACCGAATGTTAACTTCAGTTTCTAAAGATCGGTAAAACCGGCTAAACCGTGATATCCAAGGTTTTGGTGGCCTTGTTTAAATACGCCTGGTAGGTTTCGCTCTCGGCCTGGCCAAGGGTATTTTTAAGCACAAAATTCAGGGCATAGGCATTCGCCCAGTTGTAGGCGACCGGCACCGGCTCTGCAGCCAATTGCTCGACGGAAGCGGCTCTGAAATCATCCGGGTTTCTCAAATGAATGGCTTCAAAGGCGCTTAAAAAATGCTGCTGACTCAAAAGCAGATCCCGCCCCAAGGCATCGAAGTCAGGGCCATCCACAATTAACGTCCCGCCCCATAACGGGATGGCTGCGGCATGGTAGTTGGGATCATGGGCATGATCTTTGGCTAATTTGGAAAGGTGCGCGTCAATGGCCTGTCGATATTTGGCATGGGCCTCTCGAAGGCCTTCTTCATAGGCTTTTTTATTGCGATATCCCAGGACTTCAACGCCAGGTGGCAATTTTTCATCCTCGGCAAAGGAAAAATCCTCATATCGAGGCTCATTCTTTAAGACCGCTTTGGTAATGCTGCCAAAACGAAGGGCTGGAACGTGCATTGATAATCTCCCGCTTCAACTGATTAATATGAATAAGAGGCTGACCATCCTTAGCATCCACAAATTATCAGACAAAGCCTCTGGCGCTTCAAGACGTCCTGTGGGAAATAAAAAGTGAATAGGAGGGCTTTCGTAGAAAAAAGCTCAACCTGTCGCTTCGTTAGATTCAGAATTGGATTGGCCTTCGGCTTGGAGCTGTGCCAGTCGCTCACGGGCAACATCACTCAAATGTACATATAGGCCCCAGAATACGGCATGATTATCAAGATCACCGCCGCCGGATATCAAACCTTCCGATTTTAAAGCATTCAGGGCATCTTGCGCCGCATCAAGGCGGGGTGAGTCTTCAAATTGGCCACTGCGTTCATGGGGTGTTGAAAAATGATTAAAAATAGAACTCAACAGCACACTCTTTACCAGTTCCAAAGTGGGTTTAGTAGGCTTTTTAATCACCCATTTTAAAAGGACCGGCTTGCGATCATACTTATCCCTAAGCTGACGATATTTAGCCATTTCTTGTTTATAGACTACTTTTCGCTTTGCATTACTTTCATCTATCAATTCAACAATGAGCGCAATAACCAACTTACCCGTAACCCCTTCACCATAATCTTTCCTGAGAGCCGCCAATTGATTATTTACCCTGGCTTTTGCCGTTTCGGCCATTAATTGGTCAGATATCGCCCCCCGAAAGGTCAAGGGCGTTTGTCTCTGAAGGGCGCGCTGATATGGATTCACACGAGTCTGCCCCCCATTGAACTGAAGGCTGTTCATTGAATATACCCCTCGAATTGCTGAATGCAAAAAATAATGAAATAAAGACCGTCCGACTTCAAGTGATTATTAAGATTTGAGCAATACTGAGACTAAGCCACCTACAAACGACGCCCCATAGGTCTGTTTCAGAGGCCCACAAAATCAGTTAAGTGAATTAAGTCACCTGGTGAACGTCAACTAGCCTTTTTACCATTAGGCTATAGGATAGCGTGAGGTGAGGTTTATGGCAGAAAACCTGGACTATGATGTCATTGTCTTAGGGGGTGGTCCGGCGGGAGCAACCGCCGCCATTTATCTGAGCCGATTTTTATTTAAGACCTTATTATTGGATACCCTGCCCCAAAATCCGCTTGAGTACAATCTGCTGGAAGCCGGTAGAAGCAGCTCACCAGGGATATACAGCAACGTTCTCGGATTCCCCAACGGGATTAACCGTCAGGAACTCAAATGGCGGGGCATCAGCCAGGCTCAAAATGCTGGATGCACCTACAGAATGGACAAGGCCATCGCCGTCACCAATGCGGGTGATGGTTTTATCGTGCACTGTGAGGAAGGCCAGTTCTTTACGGAGAATCTCATCTTTGCGCTCGGTATCCAGGATGATTGGAGCACGCTGCCGGACGCCAAGCACTTTATTGGGCATTCCCTCTTTTGGTCTGTCGATGTCAACGGCAAGGAGGCCCAAGACAAACCAGCCGGTGTCATTGGCCATGATGATTTTGCGGTGGAACAGGCCTTACGCCTGCATTTATTTACACCAAAGCTTTATTTTTTGACCCACGGTCACCCATGCGAATGGTCGGCCAGGGAAAAAATTGAACCGTTTTTTGATCGCTTCCAAATTCCCGTCTTCGAGCAAAGAATCAGTGAGCTGGTCGGCCCTGCGCCACGCCTGGATAGCGTAGTCCTGGCAGATGGCCAAGCCCTGGATATAAAGTTTTTGTATGTCCCCTCCCAGTATCAGCATCCGCGTAGCGAACTTGCCCAGCAATTGGGGGTTTATACCGATATTCGGGGCTATATTCAAGTGAACGATCGATTTGAAACCAATGTGCCTCATATTTACGCCATTGGTGACTTGTGTACAAAATCCCGCAAGCAGGTCACTGCCGCCGCGGCCCATGGGATGGAAGTGGCATGGACCCTGTTTGATAAACGCGTCCAGAATATGCTTCGGCTTGAGCTATCACAAGCGCCGCCACAAGTTCCACATTGAGTCTATTAGTAACTTCTGTTGAGGGCATTAATAAAAGTCAAAATGAGGATTCAGAGCCTATCACTGCCATGAGCGGCCTCTGGGCAGCCAGCACAGGTGAAACAAATTTTCCGCAACAGAGGTTAGTAACCCTCTGGTCACCTTTAGAGTACCCAGGCCCATCAGGACTAATGAGCCATTAACTGGATGCCCAACCTGATGTTAAAACCATCGGCAATTTTGAATTTGGTAGGGTTTCATTCAGTTATTATCTGTTTTTTAGGAAAAGGATAGCCCCTTGGTTACCATCCGGCACCACGACTTGATAACACCTCAAATCCAAACTGCCAGGCCGAATGTTTCAGCTGTGGCCAGGCGCTCATCCTCAATCGATCGGTTTAGCGGGCAAACCTGCAAAGTCACTTACCGATTTCCAACAAAGGCCAAGGCCATTTCCGATCCATTCCCTGTAAAAGATTGCCAAATTTCAATATTGAGCCCAAAGGATCTGAATACCAGTCTGATTCGACAGATTTGCGGCATGATCAAGCGGGCCCAGGATGATGTGGGAGAGATTCAATCGGCAGATTCCGCCAGTTATCTGGAAGAAGAGTTTGACAGAGGATTAAGATATAGTTTTCCTGGAAACGAACGCCTTGTCGGGATTGTGGTTAAAAACCAGCGAGGCCAGGTAATTGCCTACACGGAACTACGACGCCCTTTGAATGAGGATATCAATCCGGATGACTACCCATTCATCTTAAATCTGTTATACGTTGATCCCCAATATCAGCAAAAAGGTATAGGCACCTGGATGGTTAAAAATATCCTTCAGCAGGCCAAAAATTGGGGAAATCTGAACCAGATAATCCTACACGCGAGTAATCCCCATGCCATACGGTTGTATCAACAATTTGGATTTAAATTCGTTTCATCTTATGTGCCGAATCCCCGTGTAGAAACATTGAGGCATCTTGGGATTGATATCGAAAAATTAGGACAATTTGAATGGGCAAAACCGATTTTGGCCAAGCTCGGACTGGAGTGGCGGGAACATTACACGGTTTATTCCGATGATAAGACTCAGTCCCAAAACGTGTATCAACTGGCAAGGCCTTTAAAATAATGGCAATTAATTTGGGATTTTTGAGCCCTGGCCAAAAAACGCCAGAGGGCTCTGGCGCTTTTAAGCTTTTACAAGTAGTCGTATTAGTCGGCGCTTTCTTCCGAAGGGGGAGCGAACATGACCGCCAATACCTTTTCCCGTGTCAGGACATCCTTAAGCGTGGCGGCAGCGTCCTGAATAATCTGTAGCGGCGTCTTACGACCAGAGCCAAGATTTAAGACAACCGGCCACTCGACCTTGGTTACCATGGGGTGGTTTTTTCCAGGAATGGGACTGAATGAAGCATGCAACTGATCCGGATCCCCTTTGTACTGGGTCAATTTGACATCAAAACCTTGATCTTCAAGATACGCCAATGCCGCCTTGCCTTCCGGCGAGTTCGCCGCCTGCTTTAATTGCCTGGATAGCCCCCAAGCAAGATGATCGCATTTTAAGCCCGAGAAACGAATATCCATGGACACTTCTCCTGTCATTGAGATCCCACTAAGCCCTCAATTTTGCCTAGAAAACGAGAGGGACCTCTATAACGATCCTCAAGATCCAAAATTGCCAAAACGAGATAACATTGTGACCTTTTTACAATTTTTGTATCGAATTATGAATCCAATGGATATCTCAGCGCAACTTTTGAACTTGACGGTCGTTTACCCATTAGATAAAAATGATCATTAATTATTTGTCAGGTCATACCAAGAAAGGAATTTAAATCATGACAAGCATCGGCCCTCGCTTCTCCGGAGTCACAATTGTGGATTCGACTGGCATTCTATCTAAGAAAGATGTTGATGGCTACAATGCAGCAGGCCAAGCACTTAATGGC
>JANWKX010000052.1 GCA_025451145.1 Vampirovibrionales bacterium | reverse complement strand
CAAAGATAAGTGGCGGATAGCCGAAAGAAGGAGGATTGGGATGGCGACATTACGCTCTTTCAGGAAACAGAATCACGGCTCAACCCTATTGGGCGATGCCATGGTTGGCGCTGTCTCCGGTCTAGCTGGCGTGTTTGCTTTGGATAAAGTCGCTGATTTTATGTATCGCCATGAAAACCCACAAGCTAAAGTGCAGGAAGAGAAGGTTCATGCAGAACTTGGCGGATCCGAAGTGGGCCCCACATCAATCGGCGCCAGGCAGATTTCTCAAAAATTAAACCTTCAGTTGAATCAACAGCAGCAAGAGAAGTTATCTATGGGACTTCACTATGCTTTAGGCATTTTACCTGGCATGCTGTATGGTATGTTACTGGGGCGTAATCCAAAATTTGGCTTTGGTAGAGGTCTAGCCTACGGCCTGACCCTATTTTTGGTGAATGATGAAATTCTTTCCGTCAAGCTAGGCTGGACCGCCAGACCAAGCAAGTATCCCTGGCAAGCCCATGCAAGAGGATTGGCTGCTCATTTGGCCCTTGGCTTGGTGACCTACGCCGGATTCCAGGCTCTGGAAAGAGTTCTATTAAGGCGTTAAGGAACTCTTGATTTTGAAAACCGCCATCTGCAACAGCTTACTTCGAGACGAGCTTAAAACGGCCTTTCAAGCGGCATTGAATAAGACAGAACAACTCTTTGCCTTAGTTCACCCGGATGCCTACAATGAACGCCCGATTCCTTTACGCCATCCAATCGTGTTTTACGAGGGACATTTGCCCGCCTTTACCTGGAATACATTGTTTGGCAAGGTATTACAGCGGGAATCGTTGAACCCAGCCTTTGATCAACTGTTTGCCCGAGGCATTGATCCCTCCGATCAGGACACCGCAAACAAATTTGGACATCCTCAATGGCCCAGTCGAGCGGCAATCCTAGACTATAAACAAGCGGTCTACAGTCAATTCTTTGATTTTCTGGAAGCAAAACCCTGGCCTGAACACACGCTGCTTAAAAACGGATATGTGCTTTGGCTCATCCTGGAACATGAGCGGATGCACCAGGAAACGTTGCTTTACATCCTGCATCAATTGCCAAGCGCGTTAAAACAAAAGCCAACTGACTTCAGGCCAGTCCAGGATACCCCCATTCCCCATCAAGCCATGGTTGAAGTCACGGCATGCACTGTGTTCTTAGGCGCTCAAAACAATGAATTTGACTTTACCTGGGATAATGAACATCCCAGGATGGAATCCTCTATCGATGCATTTTTGATGGATGCCTACCCCGTCACCAATGGCCAGTTCTTAGCCTTTATTGAAGCAGGCGGCTATGAGCGACCAGAATTCTGGACGCCTGAGGCCTGGCAATGGAAAACATCGCACAATCAAACACATCCTTTTTTCTGGCGGCAATCGCCTGAAGGATGGCTACTAAAGGACTTTTTTGATGTAATCCCTCTACCGCTCTCATGGCCGGTCTATGTCACCCATGCCGAAGCCTTGGCATATGCCCGTTTTGTCGGAAAAGATCTCCCGACAGAAGCGGAGTGGCACCGGGCAGCTTATGGGGATACACCACGCCCTTATCCTTGGGGACAAGAAACACCGACCGCTGATCACGGCAACTTCGGGTTTAACCACTGGTCTCCCATGCCGGTAGGCTCCTACCCCAAAGGGGCAACCCCAACGGGACTTTACGATATGTTGGGCAATGGCTGGGAATGGACATCCACCCCGTTTATGCCGTTTCCGGGGTTTCAACCCTCTGAGGCATACCCGCAATATTCGGAGGATTTCTTTGATGGTCAGCATTATGTCTTAAAAGGCGGCTCTCAATTTACGGATACTCGGTTGCTCAGGCACTCGTTTCGCAACTGGTTCTATTGGCATTATCCCTACATGTATGCCACGTTTCGCTGTATCAGCCGCTAAAAGGATTCAAAAAGCATTAAGCCAAAATAGCGCTTTTTGTCGCTCCAAAATCTGATTTGTCGAAAGCCTTCCATTTCAAACCAACTGGCCAGTTCATCCGGGTCAAAGCGCCGTGAAATCTCTGTGCGAATTCGCTGGCCTGTCTGAAAGTGAAATTCCAGGCCCCGAATTGTGACTGCCTGATCAAACTGGCTGATGAGATACATTTCTATCTGGTGAGCTTCTTCGTTATAGATCGCTTCATGGCGCCAGTGCTCAAGCACAAAATCTGCCTGTAGGCGCTGATTCATATGGTTCAAAAGATTCAAGTTAAAGCGTTCGGTCACCCCGGTTGAATCGTTATAAGCATTTTGAATAATTTCTATAGGCTTTCCCGCATGCGGCTTTAGATCAAATCCAATCAACAATTTCGTTCCGCTTTTCACGGTTTGATGTAATTGTCTGAAAAATGCCTTTTGCGCTTGAGGCGTCAAGTTTCCGATGGTCCCCCCCAGAAATAGGATCAAGGAGGTGGCATCCGGGGATAAGATCTCTAGTGCTGCCTCATACTCACCGCACAAACCCAAGATACAGATTCTGCCATAGTCATAGGCCAGTTGCTGAACCGCCTCAGAGAGCACACTGTAATTAATATCGATTGGGATGTAGGTTAAAAATTGCTGCTGCGCTTGCCATGCATCCAAGAGAATCCGAGTCTTGGTTGACGATCCGCTCCCTAATTCCACAATTTCAGTGCAATTCAGGGATTGACAGAGTTCTGGTGCAATTTTTTTTAAAATAGCCGTTTCAGTTCGGGTCGGATAATACGCCTGGAGGCCAGTGATTTGCTCAAACAACCTGGAACCTATCTCATCATATAAATAGGTGCAGGGTATACGAGGGCAGTCTTGTCTTAACCCTGTAAGGACATTTTGAGCCATCTGTTCGGTATCTGAATCATAGGTTGGAACAAGAATCACCTGATATGGAAAAGGCGCTTCATAAGACTTCAGCGTCAACTCATGCTGGCTTTTTAATTGCATAAAACGCCTCTCCTATCCCCAATATCAAAGGGGTTATCCGTTCTTACATAGGCAACTTTTCATTAGATGGGATTGCTGGAGGATACTTCAAGCTCACGACGAGGCCAATTGCCCAGATTGGCTGTGGCTTCATACGTCGTTTGCAAGAATTCCAACAAGTATTGAGCCGGATTCGGCGCCTGTCGCATCGTCTCATAAGGCAAAATAAACTCCCCTAATGTTTGGTTAAAATAAGCCTCTGATGGCTGGATTTTGGTATCAGCAAACCCAGGAGGAGCAGGATAGGCATAGGCATAAAAAACGGGCTCCGGTAACACAGCGCCTCCTGGCCAAAATCCGCAACTACTGACTTCATGGGAATAGGCCGTCTGGACCACCTGATCACTGATGTTGGGGACACTGGAATGTAGCGGCGCAGGCCGCCCTGAAAATCGGGATAGCGCCAAATCAAAGCTTCCCCAAAAGAAGTGTACTGGGCTCACCTTACCTAAAAATCGGGCACGGAATTCTGTAAAAACACGTTCTGTCTGAAGCAGGATTTTCCAAAACCGGCTCACATAATCAGCATCATAGGCAGCATGCTGGGTGTCCTGGTCAAACGGAATCGGATTGGGAATTTCAACCGGCATTGTCCAAATGTGAACATGGCAGCCGAGCCTATCCAGCAGCGCCATCACGTCCTCATAAAACGTTGCAACGGGCATCGGCTTTAAATCAAGACTTTCCTGTAAGCCGTCATTTCTCTGGAAAATCAGACGATGCGTGAGAAAATCAAAATCAATCTGGAGCGTCCAGTTGCCATAAGGCATCGGGGAGGTTGTCATCCCTCGACAGGTCAAGTAAAAGGCCACATGCCACCAATGATTGATTTTTGTCGCTAACGCAAGGCGAATTTTGCCAATCATCTGCATCCAGAGGTCTAAGGTTTCAGCAGTGGAAGTCCATTCGGGCCAGGGTAACTCCGGCCACACTTCAGACAGGAGCGGCTGATGCAGTTGTCCAATCTGACACGAATGCGGCGCTAAAGACCTGCGACTTACCATGGGTGTTCCTTGAATCCTTTATGGCGTTTTCCCGTTTAAATCTGATAATGTCTTGAGATTGGCGCTTATCTTACAATGAAATGCTTGTCGCAATATTCCCCAAGATGCCTAGGAGAATCGATTGGAATCTGGTTGGGTGACTGAAGGCGATGGTTATTTGCCAAGGTAACAATTTTTGGTCTTCAGGATTTTTATTAGGGTAGTTCAACTTCTGTGTCTACAATGGCCCTAAAGGATGACTTAACGTATGAACATTCGCTCTTCCCTCTCTCCCACAGTGCGATTTAACGGCCTGATAAAAAGACGTGCCGCTAAAATATCTCCCCCGCCTGTATTGCCTGGTACAAAGACCGTAACTGTTTTTAATGCCGATGAGATCGCCTTGCTTGACAGGGAACCAACCTATCATGCGATATTTGAAGGCTTGGCAGGGGAAAATGGTTCCCTGATTACTGGTGACGTTGCCAGAACCGATCAATTATTGAAAGAGCTGGGAAATCTGCTACGCGATATCGACATGCATCGACCTGGTGACATCGGTCGTCGTGTATCAGTGACCCGTACGATACCCTTAACATCTGAAATAATTGCTCAACATTATGACTATATGCGAGTGATTGAAAGGCTCAAAAAAGAGGCCAGTCATCCTGCAACTGGCAAAGAAAGAAGAGACGATATCAGGCGACAACTTGCAGAAGTCGCAGGAGATATCAGCAAGCTTCTCAAAACGCATCATCCGCCGATTGATTGCATTGAAATTGCCTATCAATATCCTGATTCATAGTCGTCTCTATTCTGCATCTCATCAAAGATAGTTTATGGGGAAATAGGTTCAGGGAAACCGCCTGAAGCCATTTCAGTTCATCGATAGCCGAAAAGCCGATAATCCAATGCCATGATAGATAAGGCCCCGTTTTTGCCTAGCAAGATTGCTAATGGCAGCTTTTGAGTTGCCGGATATACTGCATAAGCGCAAACCGCTCAAAGCAGGCTTTATGTCCAATGCAGCACCTTCACAAAGAGAGCTTGGCAATGGGTCAGGCGAGAGAAACCATTATCTCCCGCCGGATCTTATGCTGGCTATGGGTTGGGCTTGCCCTGATCGTTTCAGACTTGTTTTCAATGCCAGGCAGTTGGGCTCAGCCTGACTGTTCATCCCCAAGCTGCCAATCCCAGGACTCGGTTGAATTGGAGCCCATCAAATTTGAAAAGCTGGCTGCCATGCCCTTCATGGAGAGCCCCTTAGGAGAAGTCGAACCAGATTTGTTTATCCGACCACCTTCTCAAGCTAAACTCATCTCTGTGGCAACGCCTCTCCTCTTCCGACGGGAGATTCGACTCGAAAATGCTTTTATTCAATTGAAACCTAAAGATACCTACTTAAATGTGCTTGCAGCAGAGTATATTCATCCATTTTTCAATGGAAGAGCAGGGATTCGAACCGTTCTCCCTCTTCAGGGGTTGCATCTTCCCAATGCCACTGAATATGGACTGGGCGATACCTTGACTCGATTCTCTTACTTTGCACTAATGACCCGAAAATGGGCTTGGCTGGTTGGTAGCGATGTTTTATGGCCAACAGCAACCCGAAAACTTTTAGGTTCCAGGAATATCACCATTGGCCCCAGAACAGTCATCGGCT
>JANWKX010000051.1 GCA_025451145.1 Vampirovibrionales bacterium | reverse complement strand
AGAAGACCCTTTCTGAGCGTTAGCCGGTTCATAAAGGGACATGGCCGCTTGATGCGTTTCCGGTGTAGCCGAGGTTGATTTAACATCCCTACCGAATGGTTTTCCAGGATACAATGCAGATTTGGCCCCTTCTGGGCGTTGATAGGAGGCATAAGGCTTACCACCGGAGGATTGGCCCGCCTGATCAGAATCCTGACCTGAGGGTGACATCATGGCCGATGGTGATTGAAAGCCAGCCTCTCGAACCAAAGCCGAGTCCAAGGCGCGTCGAATAAAGCTGAACATTGTATTGGCTTTCTGGTATTTCACTTCTTTCTTGGTGGGATGAACATTGACATCCACTTCATCCGGCGGTAGCTCTAGAAACAAAACGGTAATGGGAAATTTTCCAGGCGTCATTAAACTTTGATAAGCGCTCTCAATGGCTTTGGTCAGTATAGGACACTTAACCCCACGGCCATTGACATAGGTCATGATCCATTTCTTTGTTCCCCGGGTGACATTGGGCGTACTGGTCTGTCCATAGACCCGATAACCGAATTCTTCATCGGTAAACCCAAAAGGAACCAGGGTATCGGCTTCATTCAAGGAAAAGACATCCTGAATCGCCTTTTTCAGATCGCCGGTTCCTGAGGTCTTCAAGGCGGATGACCCTTCAAGGCTCAACTGAAAAGCAATCTCAGGATGTGACAATGCCAGCATCTGAATCATCTCCTGGATATGGGACAGTTCGGTTTGAGGGCGTCTTAAAAACTTTAGACGGGCGGGCACATTGTAAAACAAATCCTTGATGTCAAAAATCGTCCCAGGCGCAGAACCGGCTTCCTGGAGCGTCACATCTCCCGAGCTCTGAACAACCGCTTTTAAGGCAACGGCAGCTTGAGTCGGTCTGCTGATACAAGTGACCTTTGAAATCGCCGCAATACTGGCTAGGGCTTCCCCTCTAAAACCAAGGGTTTGCAAGCGAAACAGATCGTCCAGCATCTTCACTTTACTGGTGGCATGATTATGAAAGGCCACCTCCAGATCGTCTTTATCCATGCCACAGCCATTATCGGCAACCCGAAGATCCCGGCCGCCATTACTGACCTGTACTTCAATGCGTGTAGCTCCGGCATCAATGGCGTTCTCAACCAACTCCTTAATGACAGAAGCCGGTCGTTCAACGACTTCTCCAGCCGCAATCTGGTTAATTAACTCTGGTGGTAAAACGTGTATCTTGCCCATGGCATTATCATAACCAAAGGCTGTAGATTCGTCAGTCATTATAAAGTTTTTTCACCCAGAGTCTTGCCGATAGGACAGAATTGTTTTTTTTCAAGCCCGTTCAAGATACTATAATATCCATATCCCCTCTAGAAAAGGTTCTTACCCATGACAACTTCTCCCAACACCCAGATTCAACCGCTATCCTTTGCCTTTGATGAAAGCACCGGACAGGTTTCCATTGGTGGTGTCCCGCTACCTGAGCTTATCAAGCGTCATGGAACGCCACTCTATATTATGGATGAAGAGACCTTACGGCAAATGATGCAGTCCTACAAATCTGCCTTTGAACGATACCCGGCCCCTGTCCAGGTGTTGTTCGCCGCAAAAGCCAATTTAACAATGGGGTTATGCGCCCTCATTCAACAAGAAGGCTTGGGAATCGATGTGGTCTCCGGAGGGGAATACTACACCGCCTTAAAATCCAATTTCCCCACTGAAAACCTGGTGTTTAACGGCAATAACAAAACCGTGGATGAGCTGGAATTGGTGATTCACCATGGGATTGGCTTAATCAGTGTCGATAACTTCCATGAATTGACACTGATCCATCAGATTGCTCAACAGACTGGTAAACGAGTGGATGTGGTCCTTCGGATCACGCCTGGAATTGAATGTCATACCCACGATTATATTAAAACCGGTCTTTTGGATAGTAAATTTGGGTTTGATCTCTCTCGATTAAGCCAAGTCATTGATTTAATTACCACGGACTATAACGAAACCATTCGTTTAACAGGGCTTCATGCCCATATAGGCTCTCAAATTTTTGAAATCAAACCCTATGTCGATTTAATCGAAGTGATGCTCAATCTGTTTTATAACATTCGTGAGCATTACGGCCTTACCTTGACCCATATGAACATCGGGGGTGGCTTGGGAATCGCTTATCAATCCCAGGATGATCCGCCAAACGTATCGGATTATGCCAATCAGGTTATCGATAAACTGATTGACTATGCCGAAAAAATAGACTTTCCTCTCCCGATGCTCATTCTGGAACCTGGCCGAAGCCTGGTCGCGACTGCTGGAACGACACTATATCGGGTAGGAAGTACGAAGGTCATCCCGGAAATTA
The DNA here is from genome assembly GCA_025451145.1 of Vampirovibrionales bacterium. GTDB lineage: Bacteria > Cyanobacteriota > Vampirovibrionia > Vampirovibrionales > JAGQHJ01 > JANWKX01. The sequence continues at coordinate 6,256 of JANWKX010000051.1, read as the reverse complement.
ATAAGACTTATGTCGCTGTGGATGGCGGCATGGGAGATAACATTCGGCCTGCCCTATACGGCGCGGTCTATACTGCCTTGATCGCCAATAAATATAATGAACCCCATACACGCCATGTGACCTTGGCCGGAAAATATTGCGAATCCGGTGATATTTTAATCCGAGATCTATTGGTTCCGGAGAGTATTGCGCCTGGCGATTTGGTGCTTGTCTTTGGAACCGGGGCTTACAATTACACCATGTCCTCCAATTACAATCGGGTACCAAGACCGGCCATGGTGCTTGTCAATGATGGGCAATCGCAAGTCCTCATTCAACGGGAAACCTATGATGATATCATTGCCAGGGATTTAATTCCTGAATCCTTTTTAACGCAAAAGGTTTCAGCCGAAAATTAATTAAGTCATCCAGAAGCCAATGACTGCTGGAGAAAGATAATGCCTCCAGCAGAAATACGCGAGATTGGTCTAATCCAAAATTCCACCGGGAAGCGTAAGAAAAGGTCTTGTGACTTTCATTTCTTGAAAAGCTTCGATACAATAAAAAGATAGAAGGATTGGTATGGGCTAAAGGAGACGCTGGTCTTTGTATCCCGTAATTCATTTGGCCGGGCTGCCTGCCAACATTTTAAATGTGTTGAACTGGGATGACGTCAGTAATATCCTTCAATTCTTCGTGATTTTTATTGTCGTATTCCTTCTTTACGTCAAGGTGCTTCATGGGACTTATGTCGCCCAGCTCCTCAAAGGCATTGGGGTCGTGTTGCTGTTAAACCTGATTGCCAATGTGTTTAACCTCACCATCATCAGCAGTGTCCTACAGGCCATTATCCAAATCAGTATTATCGGGTTTATTATCCTGTTTCAGCCGGAATTAAGACGGCTATTGGTTTATATCGGCCAGCCGGACTTTTTTTCCAGATCCTCTTTTTTGGCCGGTGGTAAAGAAAAAGATGCCGAGCAAATGCTCCATGAGCTTGTAGAGTCCATTCGATTACTCAGTAAGACCAAAACCGGGGCTCTAATTGTTCTGGAAAGCGCGATGGGTTCAGGTGGCTCCTACCTGGAAGCCGGAACTAAGCTGGATGCCAGGCTTAGCACAGAGCTTCTTTTAACCATCTTTCATCCCAATACACCGCTTCATGACGGTGCTGTGGTCATTAGCCATGATAATAAAGTTTTGGCCGCGGGCGTACTTTTGCCCTTGTCTGAAAACCCCAATTTAACCTGGAAATATGGCACCCGACACCGAGCAGCCATTGGCTTAAGCGAAGTTTCGGATTGTCGGTGTATTGTTGTATCAGAAGAAACTGGGAATTTATCTGTGGCTTACCATGGGACCATTGAGAAAATGGCCTCCATTGACGACTTACGCCAGCATCTTGTTGATGCCTTGGGCATTACGGATATGGAAGGCCCATCCTCAAAACGGGCTTCATTCCCTGGCATACTTTCCGGCGATTTATTGCAAAAGTTTTTCACACGGTACAAGAAAGAATCCGAAGTGGCTACCGTGGGTGACGAACGAAGCCCTTTATAGATTTAATAGCCTTGATTGTAACCAGGATAATTGTAGTATCCACTATAACTTGGGCTGGCGTATTGGCCCCAAGCTGATTGAGGGGCTTGATAGGCGGCCCATGGATTGCTTGTTTGCTGTTGCCAAGGATTTACGGCTTGTTGTCCCATGGGATTCATATAGCCGTAGTAATTGTACCCAGGCATAGATTGTTGAGGCGTTGGCTGTAAATATTGGGCCATGGGATTAACAGGGTTTGCATTGGGAAGCGCCATTTCCGGATTGATACCCGGTTGCATCCCTTGTTCAGGTTGGATGGCATCCTGTTGATTGGATTGATGTATTCTCTTACCTAAATCAGCTTTTGTCATGGCGATATTAATCAGGTTAATCACGACACCCAGCAAAAGAATGCTGGCAATCAAGCCAAACAAGGCAATAAGACCGACAACATTTTTGCTATGCCGAACCAGTTTGGTAATCGTTTCGATTTCTTGAGGAGATGTCGCGGTTTTAATCAGGCTTTGCCCAATCTCTTCGATTTGTTTATCGCCATTGAGGCCCATGAACTTGTCAGGCGCAAAGAGGAATGAAACGGCTTTTTTCAGTGGCCCTTGCGTGTTTAAATCCTTATTCGAAATGAGGAATTCACCCAATTCCGGCTTTGCTGTCGCGACCACTTTCGTCAGAACGTTCTTCACGATGGCATTGCCCATAAACCAGAAAAACCAGCCCAAAGCGTCCCGACGGGCATTTTCCCATCGTTCATTGGGAGAACGGGCAAAAAGAATCCGGGACAGAATCACCGCAGCATAAATAAACTGGTTATGTTTTACGGCAGTCGTTCCTAATTTCGTGAAATCCCCTAGGACATCTAAAGCCATACCAGTCATAGAACCAAATTTAACCGCTTGATTGGCTCTGAAAGAAGGCATTATATGACGCTGCAATAACATTGGGGTTATCATGACTGCGATTCCCCTTGAAGCTGTTGGCGTAATGCTTCTTCTCCTGGAAAGAAGGTTTTACCGCCGTATTTTCGACGTGTAATCTCGTTGTTAATCAAGACCATCGAACAGCCAAAGATACCGGCCATCACAATGGGGATGATGGTTAAAAATAGTTTTGATTTGATTGCATAAGGCATTAATCCATCTTCCAACGAAGGCAAGATTGGCCTCAAAAGCCCCTTCAATGACCCTAGAAGCTTACCCAGGAATTTAGATTCAACAGAGGCCTCTTGGATAAAGCCTTTCTCTGTCAGAATTTTGTAGGCCACTTCTCCCAGGTTGCCTTCTGCTTGGCCAGCTTTTATTGCAGCTTCCGCTTCTGTGAGGGCCCGGTTAATGTGCTCCTCCATATAGTATTTCAGCATGGATAAGATATCTTTGGTGGGTTTTCGACCAATGAGGAACTTACCTTCTTCAAAGGGGTTTAACAAGGAAGCTTCGCTGGTTAAGAAGCCTTCTTTAGCAGCTTTGTCAGTTAGACCCTTTATGAAGGTTTCCTCCGATGGCATTCTTGCAATATCTGTGAGCTCACGTCTGATTTGAAACTTCAAAAGTTGTTCAACTTTGGCTATGGCAGTCTCAAACTGTGGCTTTAATTCAGCCGTTAGCTCTGTTTTGCTAGTCAGACCATTAGCCTTAAGGAACCTGGCTTTTGCAGCCTCTACCTGGTCAAGGTACATTGGGTGATTAAAGCGATTTTCAACCATTTCATCGATATGAAATGTCCTTTGTGGCCCTGGCCTGAGATACATATCTCTCAAATCTTGCCAGGTTGCCCCTGGTGCGCCTACTGGCATAGTATGCCTATCCCACAAACGCCCATAATTTAGCCGCTCAGCATATTTACTTGTTTTAGACAGATTATCTGTGGATTGCAAGTTTTGAAGAATGGCATCCAAAAATTCCTGCCGGATTGTTTGAGGGGATTTTTCAGCGGCATTTTGCATCACTTTTTGCGCAACCACCTGAAAGGCATCCATCGTGGGTTTATCAATCCAAGCTTTGAAGCTCATAGCCTTTGGATTAAACCAATGCATCTTCGCCAGTTGTGAGGTCACCAGGATACCTAACCACCCACCCAGGAAAGTATTGGTCAGTGTCCCGGAAATCTCTCGAAGAAACGTTTCTCTTCCGGCATCTGGCCCTCGTTTAAACAGCTCGATAGTCGAACGAGGCAAGACCATGCCGCCCAAATCCGATGCCACTAGCGAAATAAGGGGATTGTTTGCCAGGGTCGACATGGCGGCATTATTGACATTGATTAACGGCCCTATCATACCAGGTGAAATGGCACCGAATTGTATCGGTTGCGTCTGTAGCCGAATAGCTTTGCCTACCTTAGCTTCAGCCTCTGGAAGGTTAAAACGGTTAATCGTGATTGGGGGAGTGTTATTTAGCCTCATCTGCCCATAGGTGCCTACTGATTATACCCATGAATAGTATATGCACATCAAGATTCAAGATTGCGTAATCTCACTAAAATACATTGATATTTATTACAAAAAAGTTACAAAATTTGGTGTCAATAACGCCTCATAAAGCATCCAAGCATTTGGTCTATCATCCTGTCAATTGACTGTCAGGAGATTTGCAAATGCTTGGATAGGTTTATTGATTCGGTTTTAAAACCCGGATCTGAAGATAAACCCGGTGTTGTTTGGCGTTAAACCGAACGACGCAAACGGGCTAAAGTTATGGAAGTTCAGGTTCGGGAACGTCGGGAAAGCCCCATTGGTTTTAACCTGGTTGTTAATCACCAGATTGGCCCGGTTGGTTGCTCCGTTAAACAGGTTGCCTATCAGGAACCCTTGATCGGCAGGCTCGTTAATATAGGCTCCGCCCAGCAAGGTGGTTACATCAAAGGCTGTGCCTGACCCTGAGAAGTCACGCAATTTGACATTAATCAAACCACTACCGGACACCAGGACATCCAAATCAGACAAGAAGCCTTTTACACCAATTTGGAGTGAACCCAACGCCAGCATAGGCGAACCGGTTCTATCCCATCCACCGGTGAAGGTGACGTTATGGTTGGGAGCCATAATGATGTTGAAGGTCGAATCCAACGTCGGAGTCGCATCAAAGACAAAGGTCTGGGTATTGATAATCAAATCGGTTGGTTGATTGCTCAGGTTGATGCTATCGATATTAACGGTTCCGGTTGTTGACTGATCGCCAATTTGAATGGTCCCTGCCGTGATGTGTGAGAACTCGGTTGGATCCACCACAAAGGAACCCAGAGCATTCGGTCCGCCCAACGCAATGGTTTCATTGGTAGTCACTGGAGCCAAAAGCACCGTTCCAAGAGCCCCGGCATTCAAGAATCCGTTATCAAAGATCACATCATCGGTTTTTAACGAAATCAGGCCATTCTGCGTGGTCACTTGGCTACCGTTATTAACACTGATGGTCGCTTGGGCTGGGGTCGTTAATTCAACGGAGTTAACGCCATTAATGTTGCTGTTCACATTAACGTTTGAAGGACCGGATGGAGCAGGAGGCGAATATGGTCTTTCGTCTTCATTATCGGAATTTCCTGAGGGTAAAGGCGTATTTAAGGTGGTCAAGTAGACATCGTGCCCGCTGAGTAAGCCGTTCACATTCAACACGCCACCGTTGGTGAGCTGGAATGTGTTGACTGCGCTGGAGGCCAACAGGCTGAGGTCTTGATCGTTTCTTAGATAGGCACTTCCGGCAGAATTCACCGTTAAGGTGGAGACGCTGGTATCAAAGACACCTGAGTCAGAATTCACACCGATATCCCCTTTGGTTGAGGTCAAGAAGGCTTGAGATGCGATGACACTGACATTATCAGCCTGAGTCATACTATCGGCGGTTAAATGGACCGTTCCCACAGTCGTATCTGCAACCACATCGCCAACTTGATTCAAGGCGCCATCGTTGGTTAATGTGACATCGTTAAGCGCATAAGCACCATAAAGATTGGCATCGCCGGTGTTATGAATATTGATAGAGCCATTAGAAGCCAAGAATTCGAGATTACTGCCTTGGGTATTCAGAGCTGTCCCAGGCGTTGTGCCATAAATGCTTCCATTAGCCGACAACATACCTAGAAAATCTGCACTGACAACGCCAGCGGTTTGATTGATATCGTTATAAGCTTCCAGAACGGCATAGCCATTGTTGGGATCAGTGACTTGAATATTGCCATTCAAGGTTAATGTCCCATTATCGATGACGTACAGAGAATCTTTGGCCTTCGAGGTTTCTAATTTCGTACTGATAGAATCGCTCACAAAAGCAGAACCATTAGGCGCCCATATGGTTAAATCACTGGTTTTGGTGGCAAGTGGATCGAAATAGAATCCGCTAGCGGAAGAGATACTACCGTTATCTGAGGTCAGAGACACAGTATCCCCAATGACGGTCCCATTGTTTTGGGTCAGGTTTTGGGCGGCTTCCAAGTTCACGCTGCCAGTATCACCAGTGGCTTGGATATTCCCATTCAGGGTTAAAGCGCCAAAATCAGTGACGGTTAAGTTGTTCAAGACAGTAGAGGCTTCCAGTGTCGCATCGGTCGTGTTCAACACATTGGCAGAACCATTGACCGCATTGATGGTCAAATCACTTGTTTGGGTCGTTAATGGAGAATTGCCATCTGTTCCATAAATGCTGCCATTATCTGAGGTCAAGGAGACTGAATGAGCGATAACTGTTCCAGCAGACTGACTCAAATCATTGCCAGCTTCCAGGTTGATGCTGCCAGT
>JANWKX010000050.1 GCA_025451145.1 Vampirovibrionales bacterium | reverse complement strand
TTGTATAACAGTCAGTCTAAAAAACTGCTCAAAAAGTCTGAAGATTATTTTTTCAAGGTTGAAGCAGCTTGTTCAGCATTTTCCAGGTGAACGCCACCCGTCATATCAGATACCCGGTAGTTTAAGGTTAACGTTCCATCGGGTTCCAGGATGCCTTGTTCACGCACATAATCACGATATCGAATGTAGGCAAGCCCCAGTGCTTGTAAATCTTTCGTATCGCCCGGATCAAATTTTTGGTTTGCTTCTCTAAGTTGCGTCACCGTATTGGCCCTTGGCCCATTATAAATAAAGTAATCATAACCATCATGATTAAGAAATTGGCCACGAATGCCAGCATTCACTGCGGCCTTTAAAAATTGCTTCTCGACATAGCCTTGTTTCTCCGCCCAAAAAGAGGATAACTCTTCCTTAGATGTTTTTTGCATGGGCTGAAATTTAACCCGGTAAGCTTCGCCAAATAAGATTGGTCGCATTGAAACAGAACCTCCTGACACTAAACGCTTAGAATTATAAGAAATTTGAATTATAAAAAAAAGAAAATGAGAATACCAAGGTTTGTTTCAAAATACGAACCATGAAGCTATCCACTGATTGCAAAGCTTGGTCTTATCACGCTCGATTTTTTTTGGAAACTCATGATGCCAAGGCAATAGGGCCTTTATTCTGAACATAAAAGCCCTAATTTCAATTTTTATGCTTCCAACACAAGAGGATATTATGCCTGGAGAGGATCCTGGGAAGTTGACAAGCCACCGTAGGAACCCTCATTCATGGCATTGGTGTTGTAATTATAAAGCTGCTGATACATGCTATTGGGGCTCATGGCGACGGTGCTGGCCATTTGTTGGGCATAACTAGGATAAGTGGTGGGCATAGTGCTCATATTCATGCCACTGCTCATCCCCCCGCTAAAAGACTGCATGGATGAAATCATCTGATTGATCTGATCCTGTGACAGATTGGTCTTGGTAAAATCAATGGCCCCAGATGTCATTAAACTTGACATAATCCCCATCATGGTTTGCATCATCATGGACATTTGCTGATTTTGGGTCTCCATCTCCTGCATATACGCCTGAGTATTGGGGTCAACCGAAGTTGTCCCACCATAACTCGTGGTGCCGTATGGGTAGGTACTGGTCCCTGACATCGTTTGTTGAGGCGGATTTGCCTGAATAGACTGCACATATTGTAATGTCTGTGAAATTGCTTGGTTTGCAGGGCCAATAATTGCCTGAATTTGACTCCAATCTGCCATAATATCGAAACTCCTCTATCCTCCGTTTGATGGAGGTATCGGCCGCTCTCTCTGAAAGTTTAATACTGAATAAAAAATGTTAAGTGGCGACGCTTCAATAACCCGTTTTTTGGATCTCCTGATGATTTGCGATATCGTATTAATCAGGCTTTTCATTCAGAGGATAAAAACCAATGTCCGTTAATTTAAGCCCCTACCCTAGCTTTATCCTCGGCGATTACAAAATCACCATTCTTAATGTTGGGCAACTTGCCTTGGATGGTGGCGCCATGTTTGGGGTGGTTCCCAAAGTGCTGTGGGAGAAACTATTACCAGTCGATGAAAAAAACCGAATCCCCTTGGGATTAAATTGCTTATTAATAGAGTATCAAGATCAAAAATGCCTGCTGGATACCGGGGTTGGGACCAAATTCTCATCCAAGCATCAGGAGATGTACGGGATTCAGCAAAGCGCCCCCATTGAGGCCTATCTTGAACCTCTAGGGCTAAAGCCCAAAGACATGACGCATCTGATGCTGACCCATCTTCACTTTGATCATGCCGGAGGAACCACCACGTTTAATGAGGACGGAGAGGTCATACCTACTTTTGAGTCAGCTCAGACCTTTATTCATACCGGCGAATGGCATGATGCTCACCATCCTTCGCCCAAATCCAAGGCCAGTTATTTAAAAGAGAATTTTCAGCCGCTGAAAGACACCGGTAAATTAACCCTTTTGGAAGGCCCCTCCAACGAGATTTTCCCCGGCCTCACATTAAGAGTGACCGGGGGCCATACGGAAAGTCATCAAATCTTAACCTTAGAAACCACCCAAGGTGGTCTTATTTACTGGGGCGATATCATTCCCACCCATCACCATCTGAAAATTCCCTATGTCATGGGCTATGATCTCTACCCGGTAGAGACGATGCAAATCAAGGAAGCTTTGCTGAAAGAAGCCTTTGAAAAAGGGTGGCTCAATGTTTTTGAGCATGACATTGAGGTTCCGGCTTGTCAACTGGCCTATCATGAGGAAAAACAGTATTACCATGTCGCAGACCCTTCACACTTGACAGCCCTTGCCCCATAATAATCTGATATGGCAGCAAAGAAAGCATTATCATGGCACAACCCGTCGGACTGACTTTTCAAGAGATTATCGCCAAACTCAATGAGTATTGGGCCGCTCAAGGCTGTGTGGTCCAGTACCCCTACGATATCGAAAAAGGCGCCAGTACCATGAACCCCACCACCTTTCTACGGGTTCTGGGACCGGAGCCGTGGAATGTGGCCAATGTGGATCCGTGCCGAAGACCGACGGATGGACGTTACGGAGATAATCCCAACCGCCTTCAACATTACTTTCAATATCAAGTCATTATGAAGCCGGCGCCAGCCAATATTCAGGATCTGTACCTGAAAAGCCTTGAGGCCCTAGGGATTAATATCCAGCTCCATGATATTCGCTTTGTGGAAGACAACTGGGAATCTCCCACGTTAGGCGCATGGGGCGTCGGCTGGGAAGTTTGGCTGGATGGCATGGAAATTACCCAGTTCACTTACTTTCAGCAAGCGGGTGGCCAAGAAGTCCGCCCGGTGGCGGTGGAAATCACCTATGGCTGTGAACGCATCGCCATGTACCTGCAAGAAGTGGATAGTGTCTACGATCTCCGTTGGAACCCCCAAGTTACCTACGGCCAGATTTATCACCAAAATGAGGTCGAACAATCGACCTATAACTTTGAAGTGGCTTCCCCGGAACGCTTGGCCCAGTTGTTTAATCTCTACCGGGAAGAAGTGGAAAACTGCCTGGAACACGAACTGGTCTTACCGGCCTATGATTATGTTTTAAAATGCTCCCATGTCTTTAACCTGCTGGATGCCAGAGGGGTGGTTAGCCGGGATGAGCGAATGAATTACATCCTTCGGATCCGTCGCCTAGCGGAAAAAGTGGCCAAGCTCTATATTGAGCAACGAGCAGCCAAAAATTTTCCATTGCTTCAACAACAAGGCTCATAAACCATTAAGCCCCATCTGAAACCATCTGGGACTTAATCACTTTAAATTAGTTTTGACGCTTGTCGAGTCTATTTGCCAAACTTTGCCTTCAGTTCAGCCGCATGGGCTCTTTTCCATTCTTCGTAATGATCGACCCAGGTTTTCAATTTTCGACGGCTTTCAGGGCTGAGTTTAGCGCCTCGCGTTTCCATCAAGTAGAAGACTTCCGGCATTCCTTTATAGCCTACATAGTTAATTCCGGAATCTAAAACCGTACGGCCGTAGTCATCCGTCAGATTGAGCTGTTGTGCCGTTGCTCGTTTTGCCATGTCCATCAACAGATCCGCTTCACCGGTGCAAGCCGCTTGATGCATGGTGGTCATCCCGTATTCGTCGGCCAGATCAAAACGAGCGCCTACCTCAATCAGCCTTTTGGCAACCGCCCGATGAAATTTTTCAACGGCAATGAATACGGCGGTTCGCTTATGCCCGATAATCCCGTTGGCCCGATCGTTCAAATCCACGTGATGCTCAATCAGAAGATTGGCATTATCCAGCTTGTCTCTATCGGCGGCAATCATCAAAGGCCCATACCCCCAATTATCATGTACCTTGAGATCCGGTTTAAAGTCCAAAACAGCTTTTAAAACATCACTGGATTTCCCAGAAGCCTCTAAAACCGGTGCTTTTTCTCTATCAGAAATGGCATTTACCTTTGCCTTCAACTCAAGCAAAGCAGTCACATTACCGGCATGCTCGGCATCAATGGCTTCAATCAAAGACCGATCTCCCTGGAGAATATCATCGACAGGCACTTGACCTTGCTGAACCAGCAATCTGATCAAATCGGGGCGATCCACGCCGGATACCACAAAGTGGAGGGCCAAACGACGAATTTCTCTTGGGGCAGCGATAACCGCTTGTGTCGCCGCTTCAGGCTGTGATTGAATCAAGGTCTTCACCAATTGAACGGCTTGGCCAGCTTGCTCTTGCCGGGAAAAACGCTGAGAAAACATTGCTAAATCTTCATCGGTGCCTTGAAATCGTAGGAACTGTGTGTGATGGCGAGATATCCCTTGTGATTTTTGAAAAAGAGGCTTGGTTATCCCCATGACATGTTGAATTTTCATTTTGTTACCTTATCCTTCTTATTCAAATACGATTCCTTTGGCTTGAGAGCTGCTCAGGTATTTACCCCAATCCCAGATCCTCCCAAATTAGACCCATGAAATTTGAATTTTTATTTTATTAAAAACCCATGTCAAATCCAACGCTTTGTTTACTTCTTTTTCAGCAGTGATTTAAGCGTACGCCATGAACGGGTATTAATGACATCGTCAGGCTCAAGCCATCCACGCTGCGCTTGATCCACACCATATCGCAAGTTATTAAAATCGGTGGTGCTATGGGCATCCGTTGAAATGACAACCTTCACGCCCATGTCTTTGGCCATTTTACAGTTCATATCATTTAAATCAAGACGTTTCGGCTGGGCATTGACCTCTAAATAGCACCCAGTCTCCAAAGCGACTTTCATAATACGCTTGAGATCAACCTCATAGGGTTCACGCTCATTGATAAGGCGTCCGGTCGGATGAGCCAAGGCGTTCATATAGGGATTGTTCATTGCCCGGATGAGACGTTCCGTCTGTTTTTCCCTGGATAAATTAAATCGAGAATGAACGGAACAGACCACCCAATCCAGTTCCTTTAAGATAGCATCCGACAAATCCAAACGACCGTCCTCTAAAATATCCACTTCCGCCGATTTTAAAAGCAAGAGGCCATGTAACTGTTCATTCAATTGATCAATTTTCGTCATCTGTTCCATCAATCGTTTTTCAGTTAAGCCACCGGCAACGGCCAGACTTTTCGTGTGATCTGTAATGGCCA
>JANWKX010000049.1 GCA_025451145.1 Vampirovibrionales bacterium | reverse complement strand
TCCAGAATGCTGACGTCAAAAGTACCACCGCCTAAGTCAAAAACCAGGATGGTTTCATCGTTTTTCTTGTCCAAACCGTAGGCCAAAGCAGCGGCAGTCGGTTCGTTAATAATCCGAAGCACTTCCAGGCCAGCAATTTTACCGGCATCTTTGGTGGCTTGTCGTTGAGAGTCATTAAAATACGCTGGAACAGTGATAACCGCCTTTGTAACGGTTTCTCCCAGGTATTTTGACGCATCATCCTTTAATTTACGGAGAATCATAGCCGAAAGTTCTTGGGGGGTGTGATTTTTACCATCAACGGTTACTTTAAAATCTGTTCCCATATGGCGTTTAATTGAACTGACTGTGCGATCAGGGTTTAAAACGGCTTGGCGTTTGGCCAATTGGCCGACCAGGGTTTCACCGGTCTTGGAAAACCCGACAACAGATGGCGTGGTTCGGCTTCCTTCGGTATTCGGAATAACCGTCGGCTGGCCACCTTCCATGACTGCAACAACGGAGTTCGTTGTTCCTAAATCGATTCCGACGACTTTTGCCATAATTAAAAAATCCTTATTGATTGATGTCACACTTGCACATTATCACTTTATCGAAAAAATATAGGGGATTGGGATTTCTTCATAAACAATTAAGGATTGAGTCATATTGCTCAAAATGCTTATATTTTCACCTTTTGAAGCTTTCAGGACGCTTAAGTGCTCTATTGAAAAGCGAAACGGTCTAGATAGGTTAGCCCATCATGGTAATCATCAATGAGGGTGATTTGCTGAAATAGGGGACGTAAATGCTTCTTAATCCGCTGAACGTAGAGACTGATGAAAGGGAGGCCGGAAAACGCCCTTTTCGGTGATAATGGCCGTAATCAGTGAGGAAGGCGTCACATCGAACGCCGGATTGTACACCGAAACATCCGCTGGGCAAATCCACTGATCATGAATGACAGAGACTTCCGCATCAGCTCGCTCTTCGATGGGGATCTCCGTGCCAGAGGCAATGGAAAGATCAATGGTCGAAGAAGGGGCAGCGACATAAAACGGGATTTCATGGGCCTTTGCCGCCAATGCTAAAAGATAGGTCCCAATTTTGTTCGCCGTATCCCCGTTGGTGGCGATTCGATCGGCTCCAACAATGACGACATCAATTTTTCCCTGTTTCATGGCCCAAGCCGACATATTATCCGAAATTAACGTCACGGGAATGCCTTCCTGAACCATCTCCCAGGTTGTCAACCTGGCCCCTTGCAGTCGGGGGCGGGTTTCATCGGCAAAGACCTGTATGGTGGGATCATGGGCAAACGCCGAACGAACCACCCCTAATGCCGTTCCATAGCCCGCTGTTGCCAGAGCGCCTGCATTGCAATGGGTTAGAATTCTGGCGCCTTTGGGAATCAAGCTGGCCCCATGCTGGCCTATGGCCAAACACATGGCCAAATCTTCCGCAAAAATCTTGAGGGCTTCCGCTTCTAACCGTTGAGAGAGCTGCTCTGCCGAAGCATTTTCGTTTTGAGCCAGGACATCTCGAAGCCGGTTCAGCGCCCATTGCAAGTTAACGGCTGTTGGGCGTGTGGATTCCAACAAGGCGATATCTTGCAGAATAGCCTGAATCAATTCAACAGGAGTATTGGCCAGGCGTTGTCGATGGCATCGGGCACTGAGAACCACACCAAAGGCGCCAGCAATCCCGATGGCTGGTGCCCCACGGATAATCATGCGTTGAATGGCATCCGCCATCGCTTCAGGCGTGGTGACCGTTACATATCGGATTTCATTCGGCAAGCATGTCTGATCCAATAGCCTGACCCCTTCAGGCGTCAGTTCTATGGTTTTCACGGAACTGATTAAACTGTTTGGGTAGGACAATGTTGGCGTACTCACCGTAGAGATAGTCTATTTAAAGCTGCAATTTACTTTTTACGACCCAAAAAATCAGGTAAATCTAAGAGTTTGCGAGCCGCATCCTGAATCGCTGATGGGGGTTCTTTTTCGTACAAAGAAGACGTTTTGGGATATTTTTCCTCAATCGTTGCAGAGGGCGCGGTAAACAACGGGGAAGAGGAAGGCATGGTCATTGGGCCAGAAACTGGCGCATCCGCCCCTCTAACCGCGTTCCACAGCGGAGATTGGAAAGGAATTGAAACCCCTTGTTGCTGCTCTCTGGCGGCAATAGCAGCCCTGGCTTTCAGATCAAAGCCGGTTGCGATAACGGTAATCTGAATTTCACCTTGGATACGCTCATCAATCACAGAGCCAAAGATGATATTGGCATCTTTATCAACCGCTTCATAAATGACCTCAGCGGCTTCATTGACCTCGTGAAGGGTCATATCAGCGCCACCGGTAACGTTAAAGATGACACCACTGGCCCCTTCAATAGAGGTTTCCAACAGGGGCGAATTAACGGCCATGCGAGCCGCTTCAAGAGCGCGACCTTCGCCAGCGCCAATGCCAATCCCCATAATGGCTGAACCCGCCATGCTCATAACGGCTTTGACATCGGCAAAGTCAACGTTAATAAGACCAGGGACGGTAATAATATTTGAAATGCCTTGTACCCCACGTTGGAGGACTTCATCGGCAATTCGGAAAGCTTCCTGCATAGAAGTCCGACGCTCAACGACTTCCAATAGCTTATCATTGGGAATCACAATCAAGGTATCGACGGATTCCCGTAGGGATTCCAACCCTTGAAGGGATTGTTGCTGACGGCGGCGACCTTCAAAGGTAAAGGGTTTGGTCACCACGCCAACGGTTAAGGCGCCCAAGTTACGGGCAACTTCTGCCACAACGGCAGCCGCTCCGGTTCCGGTTCCACCGCCCATACCGGCAGTGATAAACACCATATCCGCACCTTCCAGAGAGGCCATAATATCATCACGGCTTTCTTCGGCAGCTTTTTGACCAATAGCAGGGTTGCCACCGGCGCCTAAGCCACGGGTGATTTTTTGTCCCAACTGAACGCGATAAGGTGTTCCCGCATTATCCAGGACTTGAGAGTCCGTATTCATGACCCAAAAATCAATACCGGTCAGGCCGCTTGCAATCATCCGGTTAACGGCGTTGCTGCCTCCGCCCCCGACACCAACCACTTTGATGATGGCTTTCGATTGAGAGGGAGAAGAACATTGCCCCCCTTGAAGTGAACGAAATAACGGATTATCGTTGTATTCAGCGTTTGAATGCTGTTCTTCCATATGTTCCATGCGTCTTGTATTCCTTCGCTTCTTTGTTTTTCAAGCCTCTCAATACTTTACAATAGTATGAGCCTTTTCTGTACTAATAGCCAAATTATTCATTAAAACTGAAGCTTTGAAAAGAACTTTTGAGAAATGTACGCAAGATTACTAAACAATTTGATCCCAAAGACAATAAACAAGGCAATGTAAAGATCAATCCGCATCAAATGTCCAATGGTTAAAAGGAAATAGGCAAATAAGAGGTTGAAAAAATACGTCAGCATCATTGAGCGCAGGCTAAACTTACCGCTTAAATATTGAGATGTACCTTCAACCAGCAAATCTAATGTGATGATCAAGCCAACGGCAATAAATACGGAGATGTCTTCCGTAATCGAAAAGCTCAAGTTGCTGGCCAGGATGATGCCCAGTATTAATCCCAAGACAGGTAGCAGAAAAAACGCCAATATTCGCATAGGCTGATTATAAAAGGTCCTTGCAGAGAATACAATTTTTTAAACTGAATAACTAGGTGTCTTCGACCAAACCTTGGCTGTAGGGAGGTATCATTACTTTTCCCGGCATCATTTCAACGCTAATACCCGCATTTTGAAGCTCTTTTAAAAAGCTCTTGGGTTTATCCAGGCGTTTTCGCATTTGGTTGGGATTCCCTAGGCCCTCAATCACAAAAGGTGATGTGACCCGGGTGCCGTTAATGGTAATAATGGGTCCTGAGCATGAAATGCCGGTCAAATTGACAATGGGCTGATGGTTAATGGAAACCGCTTTGGCTCCAGCCACCCGTAGTTCATTAACAATCTCCACCAAGTCCGAGTTATGCACAATGCCTGTGTTGGGATTGTCTCCCAAAAGCAAGGGTTTATCGCTATCTTTAACCGTAATGACCAACCCTGGGCCTTCCTGCCCTAAAACCCCTACAAATTTGGCAAGATGCTGGGCGGTAATATAGGCATTGTCTTCATAAAACTCGGAAGCTTTCAGGTTCAGTTCTTCCACTTGTGACTCTAAGTGGGCGTTTTGGTACTCCGCCTGTCCTAAACGGTGGTAAAGGGCGCGTGTGCGTAGGATAGCAGCTGTCGAATATCTGGACTTGGTAAATCGGGCTTCATGTTGAACATAATAGATGCTCCCTAAAAAACCAAGACCTGCTGATATCAAAAATAAAAAGATGAAATAGGTGAATTGGAAGGTTCTAAATTTCACCGTACAAACTCCTGGCGGATTGATGTCTGTATTTTAATGCAAGATTTGCCTTTAATAAAGGGCGTCTGGACCATGTTTTTCACCGCTTTAAACTGCCTCGCCCAACGTTGGTATCATAACGTCTCCCTGTAACCTCCTCTCTCTGGGCTGAATCCAGCAGGGTCATTTCTTTAAAGGAACCGTTAAAATGGGATTAATGCTATAACAAGACTATCTGCCATCGTTTTTTGGTGTGTTCAATCTACCTTGGGTTGTTTGCCGGACACCCGACTGGAAGTTATTGGGACCTGAATTGCCGTGGTAGAACACTTTGAAAGGTCTGGATTCCCGCCTTATGGTTACCCAATCCTTAAAAGAAACGGTTGTTGCCGCAGGTGAATTTTATATCACCACCAACACCAAAGAAATGATTAAGGCTTTACGCGTTGCAACAAGCATCGTGGTGGTTGTGTTTGACCCTCAAACCGGCTTGGGCGGACTGGCCCATATGGCCCTTCCAGACAGCAGAATGTCTAATAGCGGTGGTGATAGCGGATTTAAATATGTTGACATTGCATTACCTCAATTCGTGAACGATTTGGTCAGTAAAAACCTGGTAAAAGCGGCGGCCCAAGTCAAAATTATCGGTGGGTCTCAATTATTCAATTTTGGTGGTGGGGGCGGCAATATTTTGAATATCGGCACCCGTAACGCCATTACGGCCAGAACGCTTTTAACCCGTGAAGGGCTTCAGGTTGAAAAAACAGAAACCGGTGGCAATAAACCTCGGACCGTTTTATTGGATATGCAAACCGGCTATGTACAGGTTTATCATCCGGGCGAAAACCCCCGATATTTATAAAGGAAACGGCATCATGGCATCCCCCGAAAAGCTGCAAGATATGATGGAAAACCTGGAGAAATTATCCGGCATTCCCAGCGTGGCCTTACAGGTGAACCAGTTGCTGGAAAACCCGGATACGGATGCTCAAGATCTGGCAAAGATTATCATGCTGGATGCTTCCTTGACTGCCCAGATTCTGAAAATCTGCAACTCCGCTGAATATGGGTTTTCTCGAAAAATTGGCACCATCAGCGAAGCTGTGTCCATCCTGGGCTACAAAACCCTTAAACGAGTCATCTTTACCATTATTTCCCATAGTGCCCTCAACCGTCCTGTGGAAGGATATGGCTTAGAAAAAGGGGCATTGTGGCAAAATGCCTTAACATGCGCTGTTTATGCGCAGCATATTGCTGAAAACCTAAAATTCCGAGATTCTGAAATGGTTTTTGTGGCCGCATTGCTCAGAGACATTGGTAAAATTGCCATGGAAAGCTATCTTTCAGGGCAGGCCCAATCGATTGAACAAGAGGCCTTTCAGCAAAAATGTGCATTCAATGAGGCTGAGGAGCATGTTTTAGGCCTTAGCCATACAGAAGCCGGATCTCATTTGGCGACCCAGTGGAACCTGCCGTCACATTTAATTAACGTCATTCTTTACCATCATCACCCTTCTAAATTACCACCGAATACCTCGGTAGAGGACCAACAAGTGGTGGCGATGGTTCATTTGGCGGATTGTTTTACAATGATGGCCGGAGAAGGGGTTGGCGTAGATGGTTTGATGTATCCCTTAGACCATGCTGTTTTTCAATTCTTGAATTTACCCCCGGATAGCCAGCAAATGGAAGCGCTCTATGCCGATTTGTTAGATTTAAAGGGAAAAATCCAGGCCATGTCTCAAGCATTATCCTTTTAATCCAACGCTTCATCATCGGGCAAGTCAGACTGACTGTAGCGGGTTTGGGCTGATGCTGTCTACAACGATAAATTATTCGTTATAATAAACAATGATATAGAAGATGGTGAGGCAGCCCCTTTATTCATGGCAAACCAGATGCTTTGCTCCAGGATAATATTGCAGAAGCAGCCACTATCGCTCATTGGAGTGGCAGGGCTTTTATCGATTCTACTTTATCTTCCAGCCTTTGCTCAGGAGGCTGATGTTTCGCTGCCGTCATCAAAAGCGAGCCACGCTGCAACCTTGGCACAAGAAGCCAAACCCATAGCCCAGGCATCTAAAGCTGTTTCAAAGACATCCCCGGTAGCCCTTAAGGAGGCGTCTTCTGGATCAAGGCCAAACCCAGAGGCATCAAAGTCTTCTGTCAAAGAAGGGGCCAGTGATTTCTCCTCTGAAGAGCATCAAGTGGCTTCACAAGATAGCAATTCATTGCCTCCGGAACAATCCAGTCCTTCACAACAAGCGCCGGCCCAGGCCGTGACTTATAAAGAGAGCCCTTCTATCCTATCAACGGCTTATCTACTTAAAGTTTTTGGTGCGTTGATAGTCTTACTCGGCGCTTTTTATCTTTTGGCCAAGTTCTGGCTTCGTGACCGCTTTTCTCCGGCCCTTCAAGATTTTGCATCCAAAGAATCCAGAGCAGAGACCAATACCGCTAAAGACTCATGGCTCAAAATGCTGTTTGCAAATCCGGTTGCTGAAGTCATGGCGGCTCAACCCAGGATTTTATCAAGGCTTCGTCTTGGCCCTACCAAGGAAATTTATATTCTTCAGGTGAAAAATCGCCAATTGTTGATTGGAGCCACGCCAAATAATATTTCTCTCCTGGCCGATCTCACCACTTGGGAACCGGTAACGGAACCGACTCTCAAAACATCACCTTCACCACAGTCGGAGTTTCAGGAGCAGCTCATCTACCAGAAATACGTTTCCCCTGGATCCCATCGCGATTTCAATCCGGATTCCCACCCAGAAGTCTCTGAAATTCTGGATGAAGAGGTTGTTTATCTGGAAGATTACGAAGACCATTATGAACACCCCTCCATTTGAGTTTTCCCTGGCCGTTGGCTAACATAGTGTTGTGAAGCAAGGTTCGGGATAGATGTCAAAAAGCAAGATCAAACATGCTTATGAGTGTCAGGAATGCCAATTAGAGGTGCCTCAATACCTGGGAAGATGCCCGGATTGTGGCAGTTGGAACAGCTTTATTGAGAAAAAAACTGAAGTTTTAAAGCCTGAGGCATCTGCTGAAAACGCATCCAGACGATTTTCCCTGGAGGACTTGAGTGTTCCCCAACTCTTAAAAGATATTTGCCTGAATGACTCTACGGTGCGCTTTACCAGTGGCTATCCTGAACTGGACAGGGTACTGGGCGGCGGATTTATTCCCGGGGCCTATGTTCTCTTAGGGGGTGATCCTGGGATTGGAAAGTCTACGTTGATGCTCCAGGTTGCTCAAAAAGTGGCCGATGGCGGTAAAAATGTTTTATACGTGGCCGGAGAAGAATCACCCCATCAAATCAAGATGCGAGCAGAACGTTTGGAGCTTTCCGGGCAGAATATTCTGATTTTCCCCGAAACCAACATCTATAAGATCCAAGACGAAATTAAGACGGCTCGCCCTGATCTGGTGATTATCGATAGTATACAAGCCATTTATGATCCCTCGTTATCGGGAACACCGGGTAATATTGGGCAGATTAAAGAATGTGCCGGGCAATTGATGAGTATTGCCAAAGCCTTGAATGTGACCATTCTACTCATTGGCCATGTCACAAAGGAAGGAGCTGTCTCAGGTCCTAAGATTCTAGAGCATACCGTGGATAGCGTTTTGTACTTTGAAGGTGAAAAGTTTCGCAATTTGAGGATTTTGCGCTCTGCCAAAAACCGCTTTGGCAGTACCAATGAGATAGGGGTCTTTGAAATTGGCGAATCCGGTCTGACAGAAGTCTTAAACCCAAGTGAGCTGTTTTTATCGGAAAATAGCTATGAGAACCAACCGGGTAGCGTCATTGTTTCGACTATTGAAGGCAACCGTCCCTTACTCGTTGAGATACAAGCCTTGGTCGGATTAAGTACCTATCCATCCCCCAGGCGAATTGCCAACGGCATTGATATAGGTCGTCTCCATCAGATTATTGCTGTGCTAGAGCGCCGCATCGGGTTGGATTTCTCAAAACAGGATGTCTATGTCAACGTGGTGGGTGGCCTGAGGATTCAGGAACCGGCTGCCGATCTGGGAATTGCCTTGGCCCTGATCAGCAGTCATCATGGCATCTGTATCCAACCTAAAACTGTCATTAGTGGTGAGATTGGTTTAACGGGCGAGGTCCGCCCCATTAACCAGCATGATGCCCGTATCTCAGAAGCGGAAAAGCTTGGCTTTGAAAGAATGGTGATTCCGAAGACCCGTAAACCCCAAAGCCAGCTTCAATTGCATGGCATACAGCAAATTGAAATCAAAAGCCTTTTTGAGGCCTTAAAACACTGTCTTGACCCAAAGACGGCCTTGCCTCAAGATAAAGCTCACATGAGTGATGATAGAGGAGAATTTGAACCATGTCCCCCTCTCCCGTTTTAATGCAAATGAGCAT
>JANWKX010000048.1 GCA_025451145.1 Vampirovibrionales bacterium | reverse complement strand
GTCTGTGGTTCTACAGCTTTGTCTCTGGCAGCCCACACCTCGCTGGTCTGCTTACCCCTTTATATGTTTGGTAATGAGGCTCAAAAGAAAAAGTATTTAAGCCAAGTGGCTTCCGGAAAAGTTCTGGGGGCTTATGGTTTGACGGAACCGAATGCCGGAAGCGACTCCGGCGGCACAGAAACCAAGGCCGAAAAACGGGGCGACAAATGGATTTTGAATGGCACCAAAATCTTTATCACCAATGCCAACTATGCCGGTATCTATATTGCCACGGCTAAAACCACCAAAGAAGAAGGAACTCGTGGCATTAGCGCCTTTATCTTTGATCGAGACACACCCGGATTCTCCCTGGGGCCCAAGGATGAGAAACTGGGAATGCGCGGCTCTGATTGGGGCACCTTGATCTTCGAAGATGCCGAAATTCCGGCAGAAAACCTGCTGGGAGAAGAAGGCCAAGGCTTTAAATACTTTATGAAAACCTTGGACTCTGGCCGGATCAGCATTGGCGCACTAGGCGTCGGGATTGCCCAGGGTTGTCTGGATAAAGCCCTGCAATACGCCAAGGAACGAAAGCAATTTGGCAAGCCCATTGCTGATTTTCAAGCCATCCAGTTCATGCTGGCCGATATGGCCACGGAAATCGAAGCGGCCCGACACCTGGTTTACCATGCAGCAAGGCTACGGGATGCAGGACAGCCCTTTAGCAAAGAAGCCTCCATGGCCAAGCTGTTTGCCTCAGAAGTAGCCTCCAGAGCAGCCAATAAAGCTGTTCAGATCCATGGCGGATATGGCTACACCAAGGATTTCCCGGTTGAGCGTTACTTAAGAGACGCCAAGCTTTGTGAAATTGGCGAAGGCACCTCGGAAATTCAGCGGGTGGTCATTTCCAGGCAAATATTGAAATAAGCGATTCTAACCTTGATGCATTGGCGGCCGGATCTTTGGATGACTCAAGTCCCTGGGCTTGAAATCTTTGTTCGGACCGCCATTGTCTATTTTGTGGTGCTGTTTGGCTTGCGCATTACCGGCAAGCGGCAAATCGGCCAAATGTCACCCTTTGATTTGGTCTTATTGCTGCTGATTAGTAATGCTGTCCAAAATGCCATGACCGGCCCCGATACCTCTGTAACCGGTGGCGTCATTGCGGCCCTGACCTTACTGGGATTAAATGTTCTGGTCACCTTTTATGTCCATCAAAATAAAAAGCTGGGCCGACTCCTGGGCGGCAGCCCCTCACTCCTCATTTATGACGGGAAGGTGATTGAAGAACATTTGCGCAGTGAACATATTTCACGTGACGAGTTGCTTCAGGCCATCCGTGAACATGGATTTTCCAGCTTTGGCGAGATTCAAATGGCTGTTTTGGAGATTGATGGAGCCATTAGCGTGGTCAAGAAAGAGGATGTCAAACATGCCTTTCGCACCAAACACCGCTTCCGCTACCTGGATCACCATCGGTAAAATAACGAAATCTATTTAAATACTCAATGTAAAGCCCCTAAATTTCTGTTCAGGGACTTCACATTCTTTTGCAATCCTTGGGCAAATTTCTTCTTACCCTTTATATTAGGCTATATTTGATGCAGCAAACGGTTAAGCTCAACGCCAAAGGAAGATTTTCCAATATAACTACCGATTAGCTTTGCCATATACCAACTGTGAGTATCCATTGCCGCTTGATAAGCTGCCTTGACTTCAGGGAATTGCTTTAAATCTTGATTTTCAGAATGTAATGCTTTCAATAATGCTTCGATTGTGGCGGCATTTGAAAGACCTCGCCTTGTATGAACGCAGACAGCCTGGACCAAAGGTGAGCTATCTGGCGTGAGATTATCACTCTCATAATGGGCTTTTAATCCCTTTCTTAAGGCTAGCTCAACAGCACCCTGCTCTCCATATTTGGCCACTTCTATCATGACCTGGTGGCTCAAGGCTTCAACTCTATCTTTTAGCTCAGGATCCGTTGCCGCATCTACGAATGCATTATCCTCTAATGCTTCCAGCGCTGGCTTAATTTCATTCATAAAACGATTTTCATTATTTCGATCAATTGCGACCGAAATAAATAACTCATCTTCATCAATTTTGTGGGGAGTTTGTAATATTCTATCGAAATCGGCCAATTGTTGTGGGAGTGGTTTAAACGATCCAGAATCGCCAAAGCGAACTGAATCGACCATGGGTTGCTGTTGGGCCATTTTAACCGTTCCAGCTTTCCTGGCTGGTTGATTCCCAGAAAAATGAAGGCTACTTGGTGAAGAGAGACGAATGTTCATCGGTAAAACTCCTGTATTTTGGCTATATGAGAAATTAACTTCTCTTGCTTTCAACAAATTATTATTCAAAAATAAAACGGGTCACACCGATCGATTGCTTAACCCATAATCAGGGCCAAAGGATTGGTACAAATGTTTACAACTTCCTATACAAAGAGCATCGTTGCGATGCTTATCGCGCACATTCTCGCCGTCCTTTTTCCAGCCAGAAATCCTAAGAAGCAGTTTTAAGATTTACCCTCTCTCAATCAAAGTTGGCTTGCAAAACTCCACAGATTGTCATATTTTGTTTCAAATAATAAATATTTATGAACTACAAACTGGGAGTTATGAACCATGCAAAACATCCGATTTGGCGCCGTGACAAACTATGAACAATATACCTATTCGCGAGATTACCTTGAAGGCACAGGCCAAACACCGGGAGGAGAATACGCTTTTGCGGCATATCATAATTATAAAACGCCAAAGGATACCTTGAGCATTTCTTTTAAACGCAACAGAGTGCCTCATGGCCCTGCAAAGGAATCTGTTGAGTTTCAAATCAATGCCCAAAATCCTGATGTCAGTCCAGTTACGATGGTGCATAGCACGAAAGATAGATACGGTGGTGGTGAAGATTTACCCAGAGGCTTTGAAGGACCAAACGAGCGAGAAGAACTGGCCCAGGATGCTCGGGAAATCGCCATTAAAGCCAAGCAAATCCACTCCCTGTTTACAGTTGCCTAATCTCGATTGATTTTCCCTTCACAAATCAAAATGACCTGATCATTTTCTGGAAACAGGGCGCAAAATGGCATCCTTCGTCTTTTGCGAAACTGTAACGATGGCGTTTTTCTTGGGGATTCTTCGAGACTTAACCGGTCCTTTGGCGTATAATCTAGTACGAATCCCAATAGGAGTTAGAATAGGAAGTCAGTCTTGAGCACGAAGCAAACCACCTTTTTTGGAGACGGAAACATCCACGCCATCAGTATTCGGGAGGAAATGAGACGTTCCTATATCGATTACGCCATGAGCGTCATCGTGGGACGGGCGCTCCCTGATGTCCGGGATGGCCTAAAGCCGGTCCATCGTCGGATTTTATACGCCATGAACGAACTGGGCATGACACCGGATAAGCCCTACAAAAAATGCGCCAGAATCGTTGGGGAAGTGCTGGGTAAATACCACCCTCACGGGGATACCGCCGTATATGACGCATTAGTTCGTCTTGCTCAGGATTTTTCAAGTCGATACCCGCTAATTGACGGTCACGGAAACTTTGGAAGCGTGGAAGGCGACAACGCCGCCGCTATGCGATATACCGAAAGCCGGTTAACCCCAATTTCCATGACCATGTTGCAGGATATCGACCAGGACACCGTTGATTTTGTCCCCAACTTCGATGGCTCCCTGGAAGAGCCCAGCGTGCTGCCTTGTCGTCTGCCCATGCTGCTTCTGAACGGCTCAAACGGGATCGCTGTGGGGATGGCCACCAATATCCCACCCTTTAACGCTGGTGAGGTTATTGATGGGGTCATTGCTACCATTGATAACCCTCAGCTTGATGCAGAAGAGCTTCGCCAATGGATTAAAGGACCGGATTTCCCTACCAGTGCCACCATTGTCGGCAGCTCAGGGATTAGAGACGCCTTTAGAACGGGTCGCGGCAGCGTCTTGATGCGGGGCGTCACCAATATTGAATTGATTCCCGGCGGCGGTGGACGCCAGGAAAGAACCGCCATTGTCATCACGGAAATCCCCTACCAGGTGAATCTCACCAGCTTGATTGAAAAAATCGCCGAGCTGGTCCGAGACAAGAAGATTGAAGGCATCAGTGATATCCGAAACGAATCCGATCGTGAAGGGATGCGGGTGGTCATTGAGCTTAAACGCGATGCCAAGCCCGATGTGGTTCTGAATAACCTGTACAAACAAACCCAACTGCAAACCACTTTTGGGATTAACATGCTGGCGCTGGTGAAAAAGCAGCCCCGTCTGCTGAACCTGCCCGATATCCTGACGGAGTTCATCGAACACCGGGTGGATGTGGTGGTTCGCCGGACCCGGTTTGAGCTGAACAAGGCCGAGGCCCGCGCCCATATCCTGGCTGGTTTGATTATCGCCATTGGCGATCTGGATCGGGTTATCCAAATGATTCGAGCCGCAGAATCCACAGAAAAAGCCCGCCAAGGCTTGATTGAAAGCTACGGCTTGGATGTTGATCAGGCCAACGCCATTCTGGAAATGCAGCTCCGTCGTTTAACCGGCTTGGAGCGGGAAAAAATCGCCGCCGAACATAACGAACTGACTTTGAAAATTGCCGAATTTAGAGCCATCTTGGGTGATCGTCAGAAGGTTCTGGGCATCATCAAAGGCGAATTGCTGGAACTTCGGGATAAATTCGGGGATTCTCGTAAAACCCAAATTCTACCTGAAGAAGGGGAATTCCGCATCGAGGATTTAACCCCCAATGAGCCCATGGCTGTCTTCGTCACCAGAATGGGTTATATCAAGCGGATTCCGCTGGATACTTTTGAGCGCCAAAACCGGGCAACCCGTGGTAAAGGTGGCATCAAGACCAAGGATGAAGATGACGTGGTCCATATCTTCACCGCCGGAATGCACGACTCGGTCTTGTTCTTCAGCGATCGGGGTGTTGTCTATCGTCTGAATGTCTATGATTTGCCTGAAGGCGGCAGAAGCGCCAAAGGATTGCCCATCATCAACCTGCTTCCACTGAATCAGGATGAGAAGATTACCGCCATTATCCCGATGACATCCAACAGCGATCCCAGTTCGTCCTTTATCATGCTGACCCGTCAAGGCTGGACCAAGCGGATTCTCCTGGGGAATTTCGATAACATCCGGCGAAACGGACTCATTGCCATTGGTCTGGAGGAAGGCGATCGCCTGGAGTGGGTGGCCCATAACTCCTGTGAAAAGGATTACATCATCATCGGAACCGCAATGGGGATGGCCATTCGATTTGCATGTGGGGATCTAAGGCCCTTGGGCAGAACCGCACGAGGGGTCACGGCCATGAAAATGCGTCAAGGCGACTATATCATCGACTTTAGCATTGTCCCCATGAAAGAAGACATTGATCTCCTGGTGGTGACCACCGATGGCTTCGGCAAACGGACCAGCATCACCGAGTTTCGTCCTCAGAACAGAGGCGGCATCGGGCTGATTGCCACCAAGTTTAAAAACGCCACAAGCCGTTTGACCAACGTCATGACCGTTCAAGAGGACGATGAACTGATGATCGTGAGCGCCAAAGGGGTTGTGGTTCGACTAAAAGCCAAGGATATCTCTAAGCAAGGCCGTGCGGCCACTGGCGTCAGGCTCCAAAACCTGGATGAGGATGATAGCGTAGCCTCTGTCACCAAAATCATCCCTATTATTGATGAAGACAAAGAATAAAGCCTTCATTAAATAATCAATATAG
>JANWKX010000047.1 GCA_025451145.1 Vampirovibrionales bacterium | reverse complement strand
CTGTAGGCCCCGCCAATTTGCATCTCCTCGACGGGAGGCAGGGCATTGCCTGTAAATTGGCTATAGCCCCTAATCATCAGTACGTTACGCTTGGGTAGTGTAATCAGGCGAGTTAAATAGGCTTGGCCTTTCCAATACTCGGTATTGCCACCTAATGCCCCAACGCCAACCGAAGATTGAAGCCGGGCAAACGTCCGGCCATAACGATCAAATTTATTGAAGGTTAACCCGGCTTGAAATGACCGGATATTATTCAAGCTGGCGCGAGTGCCATCAATGGTGGTTGTGACGTGGCGGGCATTGATGCCAACATCGCCAATCCAAGTCCTGTTTCGGTCAAAGGGATGGGTATACAGTAAGCCAAAGTTCTGGGCTGAGCCATGAATACCCGGTTGAGGATGGTGCAGGTCCACATTAACGTGGCTGTATCCATAATTGACGCCCAATTCATCGCCATGGTGTCCAACCGGAACAAAATAGGACGCTAAGCCAATTTGCGTTCCGGCAGCCCCCAGGTATTTGGTGACCAAACGATCCCCAAATCCAAACAGGCTATCGTTGGTGAGTTCTGCACCGCCTCGATAGGTCCCGATATAGGGTCGGCCCATGTTGTCAAAAGTCGGTGTCAATTGCCAAGGCTGGCGTTCAGCGACATTGATTTTGACATCGGTTTCTCCTGCCCGTTCGCCAGGTGAGAGTTTCGCCTTAACCTTGAATGTATTAATTTGGTTGGTCAGATTGAGATCATTTTCGAGGGCTTTTAAGTTAAAGAGCTGACCGGGTTTTTCTCTGATGTCCCGTGTAATGGCGAAAGGACGGTTGTATTTGTTTCCGATAATAGAGACCTTGCCGATTTTCCCCTCGATAACCTTGATGACCACGCTGCCATCTTTAATATCCTGAGGCGGCACATAGGCTTCAGAGGTTAAATACCCTTTTTCACGATATAAACCATTGATTTTATCCACCACTTTTTCCAGATCGTCCAGTGAGATGTCCTTATTTACATAGGGGTGGGTTATTGGGTCAAGCTGCTGGCTGGTAAGCAGTGTCGCCCCTTCAACGGTTATTTTATTGGCATGAAACGTGGGGATTTGGACCATGACCGAGGGCTTTTGCTTGGGTACCTCAATTTCCACTTTGGGAATTTGATTTTCAGCACCAGGAAGTTGTTTTTGCACCTCTTGTTGTTGTTTTTGAATTTCTTGGGTGGAGGGTTGCGGGGTTAAAACCCCAGGGTTCACCTGGGCCGGAACCGTTTGTGCATTTGCGGCAAGTTGAACTCCTGAAACCAGGCATGTGCTCGTTAAAACAACAGATATCGCAAGCTTAAGGCAAGGGGCATGATTCATTCGTGTTGACTCTCTTGAGATTCTCTAGGGACTTAAGTCAATAGCAATTAAGCGCTTCTCTATGAATTAAAAGACAAAACCAGAGATAAAGCTATCCATAAGCTACCATGGAATCCGATTTCGGGTAATAGGGAAGCAACGCAGGGGGCCGCCAAGATTAGAGATTGTAAACAAAATCATCCAGATAATGGAAACTTTTCCCTTGTAGCGGTTTTGATATTGTAGGACCATTACCTTGGTGATATAACACAAGTCGGTTGAGATAGGTTGTGAGTGAGCGCGCCATGGGGCTAAATCCAATTCAACTGCAATCCATTTTGCGTGGGGCACCTTTCCCAAGACCTCGCTTTGGCGACTCGGTACTGATGGATCCCGCCTCTTCAACCACAGGTGCTGGAGATCAGTTCCAGCGCTCATCGGGTGTTCTCAGGAACCCTAAAGAACTCTCTCTTGAGAAGCAGAGTCGGCTTTATCATCTCCTACAAAACGCTACTGGAACGATGGCCGTCATTACGCCTGGACGAGGCGATTTGCTGAATGTCTTCTTGGCTGATAAAGATAAGCAAACGATAACTTTTTATCAATGTTCTCTAGGGCCTTCAGAACAAAGAAATGCCAATTTGAAACATCTGGCTGAGGTGCTTCCGAAAAATGTTGTCTTGGTGGAAACCTCCAGGGCACAACAAAATGCAACTTGGGAGTCCCTTTATGAAGGGCTATCAGCTCAAGGCGTTAAACCTCAATCTCTTCATCTCTCGGATTATTTTCATGAGGCTAGTTCTGTTGGTGGGGTGATCTTACCGTCCGAAGATGCCATGGCCCTTAACCAGGCCCTTGATAGAGCGGTACGCGTGAGAATGTCTGATATCGCTCATCAGCTTTCCCCGATATTCCAAGCTCAGCATGATGCAACATATAAAACGATTCGCGATATTATCAATGAATCGGGCCTACAGTCGAATATCGAGATTCAAAGCCGGATTAAGACGCCTGAAACAATTTTTATGAAGCTTTATCACAAAGCGATTCTTTCAAGGGGGCAGGTTGTCCCCGATCTCGAAGCCGCGATGAAGATCATTCATGATGGTAACGGCGCCCGATTGGTTCTAAATGCTCCTGATCAAATGATGGGTCCGGTGATTGAGCAATTCGCCCAGGCGATTCGGGATAAGCGAATCCAATTGGTTTCGCTTCGCAATTTTCATGGACCAGGGGTTCAGCCTTACCTATCGGATGCGCAAATTAGCATTTTGCAGTCGGCTGAAAGGCAGGCCTTTGGTCGGGATCCGGAAATGGTGACTGATAAAATTGATCCAAAATGGACGACGACGGAATCAGGCTATACATCGGTACATCTACAGTTAAAAGTGGATGGCCACCCGATTGAGCTTCAAATCAGAGGAACTTTGACTCATGCCGTTTCTGAGCGAGATCGGCTTCTCTATGCAATGCTTCAGGGAAAAGAATATTGTCATGGTATTGGCCATTCAAAGGTTCAACAGGAGTATCACCGGCTTCAATCGACGTATAATTGGCTAACGCCTCAAGAAAAATCGGTTTATCAAGCGTATCTCAACCAACATTATGTCAGGGCCAGAGAACTTGAGGGCCGTGGTGAACATGTGAGTTGTTGTCGAGACTCTGATGCGGTCCTCAAATGCTTTCATGATATTGAATTCCCCCCAGAGCTTTCAGAGAAGTATGCTCCAATTCTATCGTTTCAGAGCTTAAATCAATTGTATCAAGACATACAAGCTGAAAAAGAGGCCTCTCATCCACGTTTTGGTTCGCCCGCTCACGCTTCTGCTAATCCTTTCAAGCATTTAGTCTTAGCAAGTTAGATTATTAATCGGCGGATTTCACTTTTTTTAGCTTGCGGGCGTCTTTTTTAAGGGCTTTACTCAGGGTCTCAATGGCATCTTTTTGCTTTTTGTTCTTGACGGGAAGTCTCTTAATCTTCTCATCTGGAGATTTTTCTTTGAATAATAGGCCATCGAGTCCATAATAACGACCAATATCACCTATAAAAAACACGGTAAAGAGGATGCCAAGAAGAATACAGAAGCCGCTATAGAAAAATCCTTGATGTCCAGCTATAAAGTACAAGTTTATCGTGTACAATAATGCGATAACAGCGCAAAATCGGCATAAAAAGCCAATAATCAAGGCAGAAGCCACTAAAAATTGCCCGACAGAAATAAAGGTGCCTAATTGCTCCGCATTATTCCAGGCCAAATAATGAAGCATCCAGCGATAGAAAGGATAGGGGTTGGTTTGGGCAAAGTTGTCCAGAATGCCTGCTATTTTTTCAATAAATGCCCGATCCAGGTTGGGTAAAATAATCCATAATAACCAGACCCCAATCGAAACCCGTAGGAGCGCCAATGCTTTTTTTTCCAGATGTTCACTCATGGCGAGGACCTCATTCGTCCAAGGCATTGCCCTATCTGTCTTCAAAAGCTTATCATTATCTAGGAAAAAGAGGAATCCACTCGCCCTATGGCCGATGTGCCCTTTATCATTCTTCCTTTGGATGGCAGGCCTGTCTGTTACGATCAAGTAATGGATTTGGCGTCCATTGGGAAAATTCCGGTCGTTCTGCCTCCAAAAAGTTTTCTGGGTGTTTTAAAGCGTCCTGCTCCCATGGATCTGCTGCTGAACTGGTGGGAGCAATCATTAGATAACACGCCTCAGGCCCATTTGATTTTTTCATTGGATACCATGGCCTATGGGGGGTTGATTGCAAGCCGTGTCAATACGGAAAAGCTACCTTATTTGAAAGACAGAGTCCAGACCTTCCTAAAGTCGGCTGCTTTGATGACACATCAACGCTACGGATTCAGCTCCATTTTACGAATTCCCAATTACAATAACGCCGAAGAAGAACCGGATTATTGGTCAACCTTCGGCAAGATACTGTATCAATTCAGTGCGGAAACCCATCAACAAGGCTCTTTCCCGTCGCACTTTTTTAATCAGATCCCTGGCCCGGTGATTCAGGACTTTTTGGATCGACGGGAGAAAAACTTCTATCTCAACGAAAGTTTTATCGATCTGATAGAGCAGGGGCTTCTGGATTTTCTCATCTTTTGTCAGGATGATACCGGCCCTTACGGCTTAAATGTTCAGGAGGCTGAGACCTTAAAACGAATGCTTGCCGGAAGAGAACTTCAGTCCAAATCGGTTGTCCAGACCGGTGCGGATGAAGCGGCTTTAACCCTTATGGCTAGAGCGCTTTGGACACAAAACGAAAAACCTTTGAAAGTGTTTCCCTGGTTTTTCCCGCAATCCGGAAAAAAAGTGATGGCCAAATTTGATGGCATTGCCATTGGCGCCATCGTTCAGCGCCATATTCAGACGATTGGTGGGGTGATGAGCCTGTCTCCACTGGATGCTGATTTTATTCTGATGGTCAATTGCCCCCGCGATGAGATGGGCGATCATTGTGTACAACAGATGAGCCTTCGTCCCAAGTCTGATAGTGTGGAGCTGGTTGAGGCTTTAAGGACATGGCTCCCCCAAAAAGATGTATCCATTGCCGATGTCGTTTATGCCAACGGTGGAGACTCAGTGACATTACAAACCATGTTAAAAGCCAATATCCCTTTTAAAAAGCTGTCGGGGTATGCCGCGTGGAATACACCTGGAAATAGTATCGGGACAGCGCTTGCCATGGGGGCCATTGTGGCTTGGGCCAAGCAGCATAAACGGCTAGATGATACGGCCAAGCAGAGGCTTTTATTTAAGCGATTTTTGGATGACTGGTATTATCAGGCTGAAGCCAGGATCCGCCTTCGAAAGTTGGAGGGGGCCTTACTGTCTGAGGATAAGCTGACTCAGGAAATGAAAGAAGGCTTGCACCTCTTGAAACCCAAGTTTGAATTGCCTAGTTCAGAGCCGACGTTCACGTTTCCCTGTGATCGATTGTTTGAGATTTCGGTTCAATTATGATCACCAGTGTCCAAAATCCTGAAGTAAAAGGGGTTGTCCGTCTTCATCAAAAAAAATATCGTGATGAAGAGGGCCTTATCCTGATTGAAGGCTATCATGCCTTGGAGGAAGCCATAAAAGCAGGGCTATCCATTCAAACGATTTTTCATTTGGCGGAGGCTAAAATGATCGATGGCTTGGTTAATCAAGCGATCGCGGTTTCAGAAGCCGTGATGAAGAAGATGTCTACTACTGAAACCCCTTTACCGATTCTGGCGACGGCGCTTAAACCGAAAATGCCATCAATTGAGGTTTTTGAGAAAAATATCTTTTTTGCCCTTGGCCTTTGTGGGCTTCAGGACCCTGGCAACATGGGAACCATTGCCCGAAGCGCCTGTGCCTTTCATATCGATGCCATCCTGACATTATCGCCATCGGTTGATCCCTATAGCCCAAAGGTGATCCGTTCTTCGACAGGATTGATATTTCGAAAGCCGATTTTGGAATTCAGCCAAGCTGAGCAGTTGCTTCATTGGGTTCAAGGTATTGAGGGTTTGACCTGTTGGGCTGCCGATCCACACGAGGGGGTTTCCTACCGCCAAGCTGCTTATGGCCGTAAAATACTACTCTTGCTGGGTGCCGAGGCCCATGGGATTCCAGAGGCTATACTGCAAAGTTCGAATCGCCTTCATATCCCCATGGCCCCTGAAGTAGAGTCTTTAAATGTGGCAACATCAGGTGCTATTTTAATGTCGGAAATCTACCAAGCTTTGAATGCCTTATAAGGTACCGTTAAGGCAACCATTAGCAGGCAAAATTAGGACTAAGGCTATCTTTTGGATAGACGGGATTTTCGTTACATTTTGAAATATTTGAGGGCCTCACAAGGCAATTTCGTAAAACTTATGCTTTTATTAATCATAGTTGATTCTTTTATTGGTTGTGTTTTTTAGACTTTATCTTGTTTAGAGTTTGTCTTGGGGTATGGAATAGATGGCACGGGTTCAGCAATTGAGGCATTCTTTTAATGCGCCGTTTTATGGCAACGCTACGTTTTCAAAGCCTAGATTAGTTTATTCTTCAGCCCTCCGCTTCTCCGGAGCACCTGGATATAATGTGCTTTGGGTGACTGCAGAACGCCCCTCCCGAAAAGGCGGTTTAGGAAGCGTTTCGGTGAGTTCTGTAGCGGCCGTAAACAAGAACAGCCCTTATGAAATCAGGACCTTGCAGCCTGATTTTACCCGCTACCCCTCGGAAGATCATGACAATTACGAGCATTTCCAAGACACAGGGTATCGGATCAACTATCAGTTTGGCGATGGTCAATCAGAGCCGGTTGATTTATACCAGCGCTACGAGCCCCAAAACAAAACCACAGCCTATGCGCTTCATAACGAGCCTTTTTTCCACTATACCCATATTTACTTTCCTCAAGACTTTAAGCCGGAAACCGCTGAGCAAAGAAGAACGCTGGGTTCAGGCCCCAATGCCATTTTTAACGCCAACATGGCGCTTTCTCGCTTGACCCGAGAGGTTGCTGGAATATTATCTCATCCGGAACAATTGCCTGAGGGGGTTTCTAAAACGAGAACAAGCCAACTCGATCCCTTTAAACCGGATGTCATTGTGACCCACGATTGGTTAACCGGACCGGCAGCCAATCAAGTTCAAGAAGATGATCATCCCGTTGCAAAAGTATTTGTTTTACACAATGTTTACGACCAGATCCGCGATATGCAGACCGCTCGTCAGCAGGGTATTCAGCCACTTGATCCCAGAAAACGAAAATTCTCTCCTTTGGCCGAAGGCATACGGGGGGCGGATGTTGTCATGGTGGATCCACATTACGTTGAAAGTCTGGTGAATTCCTCAGGAGCAAAACCACCGGATTATATTCAGGCACTTCGAGAGAAACTGGCTCTTGGTCGGGTTTTGCCGCTTCATCATACTATCAATCAATCTCTGGATCCGGTTGATAACAAGCTTTTGGATGGGGATTTCAGGCCCTTTTCATCCAAAGTTCCCCTGAGTCCAAAATCACCTGAAGAGGAGGCACGGTTAAGAGACGCCATTGCCCAATGGAAGAGTGTGAATAGAAGTGCGCTTCAGAAGAAATACGGTTTGAATGGCGATCCTGACGCGGTGATTTATAGTTGGGCCGCCCGGTTTGATCCGTTTCAAAAGGGCTCATTGATGGTGGTTGATACCTTGAAAGCGTTTTTATTGACCCATGAACACGCTCAAGTCGTTTTTTCTTGCGGTAAGACAGGCCATGCGCCGTTTGATCAGAAATTGCAGGCCTTTCTGGATGAAATGAAAAATTGCCCGGAACTGAAAGGTCGATTTGTTCATTTGGGATGGATCACCCCTCAAGAGATAGAGCAGCTTTACGCGGGCAGTGATTTTACCATGCTACCGAGTCTTTATGAGCCTTATGGTCTGACACAGTTGGAAGCCATGATGAATTGGGATGTTCCGTTGGTTCAGGGAGTGGATGGTTTAAAGACCACCGTTCGGGATCCGGATGTGGTGCAACCGACGCAGCATAGTCCCGAAGAACAGTACGGGCAAACAGGTGTCTTCATGCAGACTCTTCCGGATCTGAAAGCCTATTCAACGGCTTTGGGGCACCTTTTTGCAGGTAAACTTAAACCAAGTGATGCCAAGGTGATCCAAGAGGCAGATGGATTGTTCATGCAGGGCTTGGAACGTGCGTATGATTTAGCTCAGCATCCAAGCCAGCTCTTGGATGTTCGTGAGAAAGGTGGCCGCTACGTTCGCGAACAACATAGTCCTGAGCGAATTTCCCGGTACTTTGTCACGGCTTTTGACCAAGCCAAAGTTATTGCTCAAAAGCGTTTTAATGCCTTTAAACAACAATCCCAAGCTTAAGAGGTCCTTGCTGTTTTAAGAACGTTTTTCTCTTTGAGATTGATACATATCTCAAGGGTGAATTTATTATAATGGCCGAGCGAAGGTGCCTTTGGCGCCTAGCGAGGCGAAAAAAAGAAGATAGGGAGGGGACGGGGGAGGAATGGCCCCGCTACCAACCAGCAAACTTTTCGCCAAGCTTATCCTTAAACTTTTCGTAAACATTCTTAAATTATTCTCAAGAATAACGGTCATGGGGCAGTAACCGACTACAATAAACATACAAGCCCTATGCTCCAACGAGAGAGAGGAGAACCCCCATGGCCATTGATCCCAATCAAATGACTTCGCAGGTTCAGAAGTACTTGCAAGAGGCTCAGTCCTTGCTGGGACGATTTCAGCAAAACCAGCTGGATGTTGAGCCTATGTTACTGGCCATGTTGGAAGATCCAAAGGGCCTTCCCAGAAAGACCCTGGAGAAACTTCAGGTCATCGTACCGGATGTGATTAAGGATCTGGAGGCCAAGATAGCCCAAAAGCCTAGAGCGGGAGTGGCCGCTTTGGAATCCGGCCAGGTTTATATTACGCCTCGATTCTCCAACTTGCTGGATAAGGCTTGGGAAGAAGCCAAGGGGATGGGCGATCAATTTATCAGTTCAGAGCATATTCTGCTTGCCATGGATGAATCCTCAGGCGATGCTGGTGAACTGCTCCGCAAATATGGTGTGACGAAAGACAGTATTCTCTCCATTCTCAAGGAGATTCGAGGCGGCCATAAAGTGGATTCACAGAATGCCGAAGCCAATTACCAGGCCTTGGAGAACTATGGCCGTGATTTAACGGAATTGGCGCGTAAAGGCAAGCTGGATCCAGTGATTGGTCGTCAGGAAGAGATTCGACGGGTGATTCAGGTCCTGAGCCGAAGAACCAAAAACAATCCGGTTCTTATTGGGGAGCCGGGTGTCGGTAAAACGGCCATTGTTGAAGGCCTATCCTTAAGAATTATCGCTGGAGATGTCCCGGAAAACCTGAAAAATCGCAAGGTTGTGGCCTTGGATATGGGGGCCTTAATCGCTGGGGCCAAGTTTCGAGGGGAGTTTGAAGAGCGCCTGAAAGCCGTTTTGAAAGAAGTTCAGTCGTCTGAAGGGGAGATTATACTCTTTATCGATGAACTGCACACGGTGGTGGGTGCAGGCGCGACCGATGGGGCCATGGATGCCAGCAATTTGCTCAAACCGATGCTGGCCCGTGGAGAACTTCATTGCGTTGGTGCCACTACGATTAATGAGTATCGTCGTTACATTGAAAAAGATGCCGCCTTAGAAAGACGATTTCAGCCGGTCATGGTGGATGAGCCCACCGTTGAGGATACCATTAGCATTCTTAGGGGTCTTAAAGAGCGTTATGAAGTCCATCATGGCGTTCGAATTAAAGATTCCGCCATTGTGGCTGCCGCCACGTTGTCGAATCGCTATATCGCCGATCGATTTTTGCCCGATAAGGCTATCGATTTGATTGATGAGGCTGCCGCTAAAGTCAGGATGGAGATTGATAGCCTTCCCCAAGAGCTGGATGAAACCAGCCGGGAATTAATGCAGCTTGAAATTGAACGCGCTGCCCTTCAAAAAGAAACGGACCCGAAGGCCAAAGAGCGGTTGGAGAAGCTTGAAGATGCTATTGCCTCCCTTCGTACCCAGCGAGACACCCTTACGGAACAATGGCAAACGGAAAAAAATCAGATCCAAAAGGTGCGCTTGATTAAAGAGGAAATTGAGCATACCAAGATTCAAATCGATCAGGCCGAACGTGAAGCGGATTTACAACGGGCCGCAGAGCTGAAATATGGCGTGATGCGGGAGTTGGAAACCAAGCTGGTTGAAGAGGAACATCGACTTCAGCGTGAGCGAACCGATATCATGCTGAAAGAGGAAATCGATGAGAATGATATCGCTGAAGTCATTAGCCGTTGGACCGGTATCCCCGTTACCAAACTGGTTGAAAGTGAAACAGCCAAACTGCTTCGGATGGAAGAAAGCCTTCATAGCCGAGTCATCGGTCAAGATGAGGCAGTCAATGCTGTCGCAGAAGCGGTTAGAAGAGCAAGAGCTGGCTTAAAAGAGGAAAACCGCCCGGTAGGTTCATTTATCTTTTTGGGGCCAACCGGGGTCGGAAAGACAGAGCTGGCAAAATCCCTGGCGGAATATCTGTTTAACGATGAAAACGCCTTGATTCGAATTGACATGACGGAATACATGGAGCGCCATGCCGTTTCACGCCTTATCGGTGCGCCTCCTGGATATGTGGGTTATGAAGAAGGCGGCCAATTGACAGAGGCCGTTCGCCGGAAGCCTTATAGTGTGGTTTTGCTGGATGAAATCGAAAAGGCCCACCCGGATGCCTTTAATATTCTGCTGCAAATTCTGGATGATGGCCGCCTTACTGACTCCAAAGGCCGAACCGTCAGTTTTAAGAATACCGTCATCATTATGACTAGCAACATTGGCAGTCCGATCATTCTGGATTATCAGGCGAAAAGAACGCTTCAGCCCGATAGCGGTTCCGAGGAGCAAATGAAGGAGGATGTTTTAAGCGAGTTGAAATCGGCATTTCGGCCTGAATTTTTGAACCGGATTGATGACATTGTTTTCTTTGAAGCCTTAACCCCTGCTCATCTTCAACAAATCATCGATATTCAGTTGTCTAGCCTGCAAAAACTGCTTCTGGAACATCATTTATCCCTTCAAATTACGGATGCGGCCAAGGAATTCCTGACCCGTCGAGGCTATAACCCCATCTATGGCGCACGCCCCTTGCGGCGGGAAATTCGGCGCTATATCGAAAATCCATTGGCCAAGAAAATTATCCAGAATGAATTTAAGGATGGTGAGACCATTGTGATTGATTACCAAGAAGATCAAGGGGATGAACTCATCTTTAAACATTCCTCATCTCCGGCTATGGTTGAGGCACATCGCTGATGATCGAAGTGACCCGACTCAATGGTTCCATTCTCTACTTGAATCCTGATTTGATCCTAAGCCTGGAATCCACCCCCGATGCGGTGGTGACCATGACCAATGGTGAGAAGTTTGTGGTGAAAGAAGGGGCTCAGGAGATTCTTGCCCGATTTTTAGCGTATAAGCGATCGATTCAAGCGCCCGCAGTTCGTTAATGTCATGGGTATTTCAGACCGCTCAATTCCCTGGATTGGGAATTGAAACATCACGCCTAGGGTTTCAAGATACGCTTAACACGATATTTGTTGGAGCAATGTGATGCCCAACCTCTTTGCCGATCTGTACGATGAAACGGGCAACCAATACAATCTCGTCTATAACCAACCGATTGTGGACCCGGAATGGGCCCATGCCGAA
Organism: Vampirovibrionales bacterium; assembly: GCA_025451145.1. Taxonomy (GTDB): domain Bacteria; phylum Cyanobacteriota; class Vampirovibrionia; order Vampirovibrionales; family JAGQHJ01; genus JANWKX01. Next base: position 1,862 of record JANWKX010000047.1, on the reverse strand, counting down.
GTTTTGGAGCGCTATCGTCATTCTCCTCAGTATCGCCCCAATGACTATATTTACTTTACCAACCCCAGGCTGGATTTGGGGAATCAGCATGCCAGGGTCAACCTAGGGCCGGATCGTTATCTCGTCTTCTGGCTACAGTAAGCCCTTCCGATAGGCGCTATTGCCCCTTTTTTTAACTGAATATCAAATGGGGCGAGTGGAAGCGTAAAGCCTCGATATTGACGATTTGTAACAATATGAGGCTTTATAGTCAATAGAAAGTTAATTTACGAGGCTGAGTTTGTTTTACTAAAGGGTAATTGGTGGGTCTGAGGAATCGTTGATTTGAATATCGCATTACATTGTCTAGCCAAATATCCAGGGCCTCTGAGCCTGCGTTTTGGTCAAACGGGAAGCCATAATGGGATCGATCCCGATCTGTGGCGGCAAATTCAGCCTATTCTCGACAGCATTCGGGGAACGTTTGCATTAGCAGGACCCGATGGTAAAAATTTGGGTTCCATTAAAAGAGATTCGGAACAATCGAAAACGGCCACCTTGAACGTTTCCTATTCAGAGGTGTCAGCCCATGTGCCCATTCAGTTTAATCTTCAAACGGGCGACATTGTTAGCATTGATGGTCGACCGCCCTTGAGCAAAGAGGCCCTTGAACATGCCGTTCAAGCGGCCAATGGCTTTTTCAGAGCCTTTATGACTGATAATCAATACCAAGTGGTTGATACTGAAGCGCTTAAAACAATACTCTGGCTATTCTCCATTCCCAATGTGGCTAAAACCGAGTTGTCAGGGCATATTCATTTACGTTACAAAGCTTTGGGTTTTAAAGAGAGCCAGGTCTTGACCAAAATCACGCCTCAAAAAGGCGGACAGGAGTTAAAAATTGCGATTTTACCGGTTTCACCCCAAGATCGCTTTTTCCCGATTATTCTTAATTCAAAGACAGGCCGAATTATTAGCATGGCAGGCAACACCCAACTGGATGGCAAAGGTTATTTAGCGGGAAAAATTATTACAGATGGTATTTTTAACGAATTTTTGCGTCTATACGCTAATGAGCTTGCCACGGCCAAACTGTATCAATCCTAACCAACCAGCATTTTAAGCAATAGGTCGCTTTTCGCATCGATTGTAACAATTGATGAATGACATACCTGATTAACGCAATTTTGAAGCAATTAATGTTTTTATTAATTTACGGGTAGATGTTCGGAAGAACATGTGAGAGAGAAAGAGAGAGAGAGAAAAGATGACATCAGTTTCTTTAAATACGGTCATCAATGATTTTAGAAAATTTGACATTAATGGTGATGGCCAACTGACACAAGGTGAAATGGCCAATGCGGCTTTAACCTTATTGGGAAACTCCCAAACCACTTCAGAAGGCGAACTTTTTAGCACCTTCCTGTTAGGGGGGCAAAGCGGGCAAGGTCTCATGCCGGATCAAAACGGTGACGGCAGCCTCAGTATTCAAGAACTTCAAAATTTTGCAGCCAAAGGGCCAGATCCCACTCAAATCAGCACAGCCACTTTCCAAAACTACTTTGGAAGCCAAGCCACCAGTGGCCAAAGTTTACCGACGGATCAGGCCATTAATGAGCTTTCAACCATAGCTTCCCAAAATAGCTCGATGTTTAACGTTGATCCCAATAACCCAACCGCGATTCCCAATGGTATCAACTGGTTGACTAACCAGAATCCCGCATTAACAGGTTTAAACCAAGGGAATTCGATGCCTCAAACAGGCATTGCCGGATACCCACCGATTGATCAATGTTATTGCCCTGGCCAAAATCAATCGGGCATTTCCCCCAATATGATGATGCAATTCTTTGGGATGATGCTCCAGTTTATGCAAATGTGCT
>JANWKX010000046.1 GCA_025451145.1 Vampirovibrionales bacterium | reverse complement strand
TTTCTTTGAGCTTATGTCGGTGGAGAACCATATCCACCTGGCCATATTTCAATAGGTATTCGGCGGTTTGAAAATCAGGCGGCAGCTTTTGGCGAATGGTCTGTTCAATGACCCGTCTGCCCGCAAAGCCGATTCTGGCGCCTTCCTCTGCAATGATAATGTCTCCTAAGGTGCCATAGCTGGCAGTAACGCCTCCAAAAGTTGGTTCTGTCAGCAAGGAGATATAAAGCAAGCCAGCCTCATGAAGTTTGCCGAGGGCCGCACCGGTTTTGACCATTTGCATCAGGCTAAAGGTGCCTTCTTGCATTCTGGCCCCACCGGATGATGAGACAATGATCAAGGGGATCTTTTCCTCAAGGGCTTTTTCAATGAGGCGGGTGATTTTCTCACCAACCACACTTCCCATACTGCCTCCAAGATAGGAAAAATCCATTACGGCGAGGGCGAATGGCAGGTCCCGGATGCGGGCTTTACCAGTCATAATGGCTTCTTTTAACGCTGCTTTTTCTTCGGCTTTTGTCACGCGATCGCTGTAAGCTTCGGTATCGGTAAACTGCAAGGGATCCAATGGGCGCATGTTGGCGTCCATCTCTTCAAACCCGTCGGTGAGCAATTCGATTCTGTCCTGAGCGCCAATTCGAAAATGATACCCACAAGCGCTACAGACCATGGCGTTTTGTTGGATTTCTTTTTTTGGAAAGCGTTCCTGGCAGTTAAAACATTGAATCCAAAGCCGTTCAAAATCATCATCAGACAGCTTTTGATTCAAAATATCCGGATTCAAGGCTTTTGAGGAGGATTTCCGCTTGGCGGCAAACCAACTTCGCAAGGACATCGCTTTATCGTGCTCCGTAATCTGGAACCAGTTTATCGCATTTATGAACAGTGTAACGGAAAAAAGTAAGATAGCATAAATCATGTTTCTCATGAAGGAGTTGTGAAGATGAGGGCATTTTTAAGCAGATAATGCCATATATCCAGGATAATCAAAGCCATGTTAAGGTGTGGGGCCGATTGATGTCGAGGCAGTCTATTCCCAGGAGGGTTGGGGTTGTTAATTGCCGATGGCGGATTGATGAAAATCAGATAGCTGGAGAGTTTTGAGGATCCAAATCGAAGGTAAACTGAAATTCAGATTATTGATGATTATCGCAAAGCGAATACGAGGGGATAGCGAGCATGGCAAATACAAGAACAAAAATCGCAATTAACGGCTTTGGACGAATCGGACGGATGACACTAAGGGCCATTCTGGAGCGTCGGGATCTGAATTTGGATATTGTAGCCATCAATGATCTGGCGACACCTGAGGATTTATGCTATCTGTTTAAATTCGATACGGTCATGAGAGCCTTTCCTGGCGAGGTCACTCATACGGATCATTCCATTATTATTAATGGTAAAGAATACCAGATTCTCGCCGAGCCGGATCCCGCCAAATTGCCTTGGAAAAAATACGGCGTCGATGTGGTCATTGAGTCTAGTGGGCGTTTTACGAAGGCAGAAGATGCTCGAAAACACCTGACAGCTGGGGCAAAAAAGGTCATTATCAGTGCGCCGGCAAAAGGGGCTGACGCCACGATTAATATTGGCGTCAATGACAATCAGTATCGTCCGGATAAAGACCATATTATTTCCAATGCCAGTTGTACGACAAACTGCTTAACCCCGATGGCTAAGATCATTCATGAGCGTTTTGGGATTCAAAAGGGATTCATGGTGACCGTTCATAGCTATACGGCGAGCCAAAAACTGGTGGACGCTCCTGATAAAAAAGATAAGCGCCGAGGGCGGGCCGCGGCAGCCAATATTGTACCGTCTTCCACAGGGGCTGCAAGAGCAATCGGAGAGGTCCTACCGGAATTGAAAGGTAAGTTGGACGGTTATGCCTTACGCGTTCCAACACCGGACAGTAGTATTCTGGATTTAACCGTGGTGACTGAGAAACGTATCTCCGATGCCAAAGAGGTCAATCAAGTTTTTCAGGAATTGTCTCAAAATAGCATGCGTGGGATTCTGGGCTATTCTGAAGAGCCTTTGGTGAGTTCCGACTACTTGGGTAATGCGCATAGTTGTACTATTGACGCAGCTTTAACCCAGGTGATTGATGGTAATATTCTTAGAACCGTTGGTTGGTACGATAATGAATGGGGATTCAGTAATAGGCTAGCGGAATTAACCCAAATGGTGGCGCAAAAAATTCCGGTTGCAGCTTAAAATAAGGGTATCGAGAGAATAAACAGTATTAAGCCTCTGGCCTCATAACCATCCAGGGTAATACCTGGAATTGAGATACCAGAGGTTTATCTTTTTTGGGCGTAAAGTCTTATGAAGTTTTTAAATGATGCGGTTGATTTTAGAATAGTGATTAATTCAAAATAGAGACTTTGTGTAGAAGTCTGAATTGAATCGTTTTAATGGCCTTCCCGCTAATCGACCCGAGTACCCTCCAGGTTCCTATCCCCAATCCCTTATTCTCACATGAATCTCTCGTTGAGATTCGGTTAAACCCTGCGGAAACGTTAAACCCTTCTATTCAATATCCAATTCAATGGCGCTTGAAACGTATGATGGATATTTTTCTTGCGGGCCTTGGCCTGATTGCCCTGTTTCCCGTGTTTATCTTTTTGGCCTTATGCATTAAGCTGGATTCTAAAGGCCCCGTTTTCTTTTCCCAGACGCGATTTGGCCTAAACGGAAAGCCGTTTAAAATGTATAAATTCCGAAGTATGACCATGGAGGCAGAGTCCCAGTTTGAAAGCTTATTGCCCCAGAACCAGAGTAATCCGGCGATGTTCAAATTATTTAAGGACCCTAGGGTGACGCCCTTTGGCAAACTGCTTCGGAAATACAGCCTGGATGAACTGCCCCAACTTGTGAATGTCATAAAAGGCGAGATGAGCCTGGTGGGACCACGGCCCCCTATTCAAAGGGAGTTGGCCCATTATCAACCATGGCATTTTGTCCGATTTTCAACACTCCCCGGTATTACGGGAGCCTGGCAGGTAAACGGGCGATCGCGGATGATGGATTTTGATGGGGTGGTCCAATTGGATTACCACTATATTCGCCACTGGAGCTTGTTCGCCGATCTGAAAATTCTGCTAAAAACGATTCCTGTGGTTCTGTTTGCTCAAAATACAGCCTAAGGGAAAGTGATTGATAGTGGTGGGTGAAACCCTCTCAGAAGAATCGATTTAAGATTATTCCATTGGCCAGTAAACCCTAATAAATAATGTCTAGTATATTATTGTCAGTAAGAGTAATAATCTCTAAAATAGCCCCATTCCTGCTTCATTAAACAGGCTATAGAGGTTTGGATAAGTAGATGAGGCAATTAGAAAACATGCTTTTTGTTTTAGGAAATGAGGGGCAACAGCAATGGATATTTGGGACACGCTAAAAAAAGATCACCGGCTCATTTTAGAGACTGCTCGAGATCTCTTATCCTCTGAAACTTTGGATGAAAGCCAGATAGATCATTTATGTGACATCTTTTTACTGCATTCTGAGATGGAAGACCTTTTCCTTTTTCCAGTGCTGAAACCCTGTTATGAGATTCAGCATCAACTCGAGTCGGTTAAAGAGATGCAACAGGGGGTAAGAAGAATTATTAAGCAAATCTATGGGTGTCAGAACGGCCATTGGCATTCTCAAAATGCCTTTAACCATAATCAATCATTCGACTTAAGTGGATTGAAACAGAAGCGAGAAGTGCCGCTAACGGCCCTTGCCGAAAACCCGATGATTTCTCAATATCTCCATGAACTGGTTGAATTACTCGAAGCGTATGTGCCCCATGAAGAAAATACGTTATTTTCTTGTGCGCTTTCTTATCTGCCGAAAACGACCATTGAGGAAGCGATTACCCAGATGCAAAGCGCGTTGCTCGAAAATTGCGATGTTCCCTTAATGCCTGGATAAATAATTGAGCTGTTTCATTAACGTTTAGGCGTTAGCTCTATTAATAATTCTACTGTTTTTCACTGAGCATTTTACGGAGGGTTGGATTCCGTTTGAGCTCGTTAAACCAGTAGTGCTTAAATACTTTATCCAGCTCGCAGGTCGCCTGATGAATCTGACGTTTCCGCTGGGCTTCTTCTACACTATCGCTTGGATTAAGCGCTTTTGGCTTATTAACAACAATTAAACAGGTGCCGATAGGCGTTGAATAGGGGGCATCCGGGTGTTCCGGGCCATAAATGGATACATAGTCAAAGGCCCCTTTGGGGAGGGCCATAATATCAGCCCCCAAGGTCTGTAACCACTGCTCAAAGGCATGAATCACGGCAACGTAATCGTCCGTATCTCCCGGATGCGTGACAAAGGCATTTTCAGACAGAATCGATACCAATCGGCCGCCATTTTTCAGCATCTGGTAAGCATGAACAATATGCTGGATGTCCTGGCGGCATTCAAACGGCGGGTTCATCAGGATGCGATCATAGTGGCCCTTGTCCCAGAACTGCATAAAATTGGACCCGGCATAATGATAGGCATGGGTCTTAAACTTGAACAATTTGGCCATGGCGGCAATGGGTTCAATCACCGTGACAGCTCGATGGCTTCTTTTAAAAGCGGGGCTTGCGATATTGCCTTTGCCCGCCGAAGGCTCCAGGACTCTCATTCCAGGTTGGATGTCGGCTTTTTCAATCAAGAGCTGGACCAGATTTTCTGGCGTCGGATTGTAGCCTTTGGCATAACCCTTTTGAATAAACTCTTCCAGGGCTTTGACAGCTTGCGCTCGAAGTTCCTCACCATCAGCTTTTTGTGTTTCATAGACTTTTTTGCCGTGGGCTGCATTTCTGGCATGATAACGCCGTCCGCTAAAGGCCACTTGTCGAAAGGCCTTTAAGGTATGGCCAATTGTGCTGATCCCCGAAAAGCCCATTAAATTACCCATGAAAAATACCCACAACCCTATGTTGGTTCATGGGGAAATCAAAACAGCTGTCATCTTAAAATTGCCATGGGGGTATGGTGCGATGGTTATGAGACACCATCGGGCTTCTGTGGATTAATCTTTAAACCCGATTTTGCTGTGACTGCCATCACAAAAGGGCTTGCTTTGGGTTGCGCCGCATCGACACAAGGCCACTTTACCTTTGCCTTGGGCCATTTCCGTTGAGCCATCGGGGCTAATGATATCAAAGTCGCCCTCTACGATTAACGGGCCGTTAGGCAAAATGGTGATTTTCGTTTTTAACGCTTGCTCTGTAGACACCTTGGTTCTCCTCCTTGACTGACAAGATAGAAATTATCAGAACCCAGAAAAACCCAGGGGTAAGCCTGGGCTTCCAGTTTCCCAATGGTTTTTACTATAGCCAACGATCGATCTTGATACAAGACCGGTTGGCTAGAAAAGGGATTTAGATATTTTCTATTTTTGAACCGGATAGGGATCAACCGCTTGAATGGCTTCGACCAGCTTTTCTGTTGAGCATCCGCTTGTGGTATGGCGGTATTGGATAGGGTGAGTGCCATCATTATCTCCCATAATATTGACAATATTTGGAGAAAACATGG
>JANWKX010000045.1 GCA_025451145.1 Vampirovibrionales bacterium | reverse complement strand
TTTTAATCCCCAAGGCTTTTGCCTCATTGGAACGAGCAATGATACAACCGTCATTATTCGACAACACAATAACAGGTCGCCCTTCCAGCCTGGGCTGAAAAACCCGCTCACAGGACACATAAAAGTTGTTACAGTCCACCAGGGCAAAGATGGGGGCCATAGCGACTAGGAGACCTTATGAACATTGAAAGCCACCACGCCCCAGACCGAAAAATCCATCGCTTCCTTGATGGGTATTGGCTTGTAAGCCGGATTATCCGGCGCCAAAAAGAGACGTCCATCAAGATTTCTCAGGCGTTTTAGGGTTAATTCGCCGTTTAAAACCGCGATAATAACCGATCCGTCGCTTGGGGGTAGGGCCCGGTCCACAATGAGTAAATCCCCTGGAAAGATACCAGCCCCTGTCATGGAATCCCCGGTGACACGAACAAAGAATGTCGCTGCCGGATGCTGTATCAAATGGGTATTTAAATCAATCTGGCCCTCGATGAAATCATCTGCCGGAGAAGGAAACCCTGCCGTAATACGCGCCAGAAACAAGGGTCGTTTTAATCGGGTAGCCAATGCCGTTGCCCGGCCCTCGACGTAAAGATCCATGGCCTTATCCTCTTTTCATCTAACCGCTGAGTTTGCAAACCCAGGCATAAGTATATCGAAAATTAATTCGATAATCTAGAGGCAATTCGATGATTCGAAGAAAAATGCAAGCAGTCGAATGAGACTTAAGCATCACCCTTAATATTGGGTCTATGCAAATCAAGATCCACTGCGATAAGCTCATTTTAATGAGAGTGCACAGGAGCTGACAGGTTGCCCTGCAAAGGGTCCATTCGCTCAAGAACGTTAAGGAGGCATGTATGAAAATGGCTGAAGTCAAAGAGGCTAAAGTGGATTTTTCCCTGACCACCCCGCAAATCGCGGATGCCTGTATGCGGACAAAAACCCCCTTTCGGATAGCGCCACCTGGGCTAATATCCGTTATTCCAGGTACTAGAATTAGTGGTCCGGCTGTTCCGGTAAAACACTATGGCAGTGTTGATATCTTCTTTGAGGCGATGGAAAATGCGCCTCAAGGCGCCATTTTGGTCATTGATAACGGTGGCCGAAAAGATGAAGCTTGCATTGGGGATCTCACTGTTTTGGAAGCCAAAAACGCCGGTTTTGTGGGCATATTGACCTGGGGATTTCATCGCGATGTGGATGAACTCAACGACATTGGCTTTCCTGTTTTTTCATACGGGTATACCCCCATCGGCCCTCAACGGCTGGATTCCAGAGAAAAAGACGCATTACAGCTTACATGGTTCGGCGATGTACTGATCACCCATAATGATAGCGTTTTTGCGGATAGTAACGGTGCCGTGTTTATTGAAACACAGCACATGGGGCCTATTCTAAAGGTGGCTAGCGAGATTCAAGCCATTGAAAAGCATCAAGCAGAGCGGGTTGAAGCCGGACAAAGCCTTCGTTCACAGTTTCAATTTAAAACGTTCCTGGAGAAACGGGAGATTCAGCCGAAATATACCTTCCGGGAACATCTTCGGACGCTTAATCTGGCAATTGAAGAATAAAACTGAATTTATTCTTCAACCTGTGGCATTTCACCGATATTAGTTATTAGTACCGTTATCTTTCTGGTTATTCGGGGTGTGGGGGCGGCGCATAAAGATTCCTTTTACCAACGCGGGCAAGCCAAAAATAATCGCCACACCTGCAACTAATACTTCCACTGCAGTAGTCTGATCCATACCAAAACGCTGTCCATGACTGGATAATCTGGACATCGTTCTGAAGCCAGCGTGTTGTTGAGCTTCACGGCGTACAGGGTTGTATTGATAGTTGGTGACTTGGGGGGTGGTTAATGCAGTAATCATAAATTAGGTCCTCTTGCCCAAAAGGCAGTTTCAAAAGTAAGAAAGTAAATTCCAAAAAATATATCAAAAAAGAATAAAACTAGAAAGCTTTTATTACAAAAGATAAAGAGCGTTTAAACAATTTCAGGGCTTTTTAGAGAAGCCTTGGCTGAATCTGAATAACGATACTCAACGGCAGCAGCCAATAATCCCTTAAACAAGGGGTGAGCCTTATCAGGCCGTGATTGAAACTCAGGGTGAAACTGTGAGCCCACAAACCAAGGGTGGTTCTCAATCTCTGCAATCTCAACCAGTTTGCGATCAGGAGACATGCCGGAGAAAACCATGCCCGCATCTGACAGAATTTTCCGGTAATCATTATTGACTTCAAATCGGTGGCGATGGCGTTCCATAATGGCATCGGAAGCATAAGCCTCATGAGCCTTTGATCCTTTCACCAAATGGCAGGGATATTGCCCAAGGCGCATCGTTCCGCCTTTATCAATCACGTTTCTTTGATCATCCATCAAGCCAATCACCGGCTGATCGGTCATGGGATCAAACTCAGCACTGTTGGCACGGGTGAGCTGGGCGACATTACGGGCAAACTCAATGACGGCGCATTGCATGCCCAAACATAATCCCAAGAATGGCAAGTTGTTTTCACGGGCATAGCGAATGACTTCGATTTTGCCTTCAATGCCACGATAGCCAAAGCCACCGGGGACCACCAAGCCGTCGACATCTTGCAGAAAGGCCTCGGCTGAATCCTGATCCACGCAGTCTTCGGTGTTAATCCACTTGAATTCTACAGCAGAGTCTACAGATGCCGCCGCATGCTTAATGGCTTCAATGACGGAGAGATACGCATCCGATAAACCGGTGTATTTTCCAGCCAAGGCTATTTTTACAGTCCGGCTTGGATGTTTGAGCGCGTGAACGGTTTTTTTCCAATCTTCCAAATTGGGGATAGTATTTTCAAGGCCTAACCGCGACAGCACCTGTTTAGCCAAACCTTCCTTTTCCAAGGCTAAGGGCACTTCATACAGGCACTCTTGATCAAGGCATTGAATGACCGATTCAGGGTCAACATTGGTAAATTGCGCCAGTTTCAAGCGTTCATTTTCGCCTAAATCAGACTCGGTGCGGCAGACCAGGATATCCGGCTGAATCCCCACGTTACGAAGGGCGTTGACGCTGTGCTGAGAAGGCTTGGTCTTCACCTCGCCAGAGGTTTTAAGATAAGGCACCAGGGTCACATGAATAAAGCACGTGTTCTTTAAGCCAACGTCATACCGGAATTGGCGGACCGCTTCAACAAAGGGCAATCCTTCAATGTCCCCAATGGTTCCCCCGATTTCACAAATTAGAAAATCAGGATCCAATTTGCTTGACGCTTCATGAATCCTGCTTTTAATCTCATCTGTTATGTGGGGAATGGTTTGGACGGTAGCGCCTAAATAATCCCCTCGGCGTTCCTTTGAAATGACATTTAAATAGACACTCCCAGCCGTCACATTGTTGATACTCGTCAAGCTGGTATCGATAAAGCGCTCGTAGTGACCTAAATCCAGATCCGTTTCAGCCCCGTCGTTGGTGACATAGACTTCGCCATGTTGAAACGGGCTCATGGTTCCCGGATCAACGTTAATGTAGGGATCAAATTTCTGAATACTGACCGAATAGCCACGGCTTCTGAGCAATCGGCCTAAGGATGCGGCAACAATGCCTTTTCCGAGGGAGCTGACGACCCCACCGGTAATGAAAATATACTTTGTCGATTGGCGTGACATCGGGTTAATTTCCTTCATCAAGAATTTTGGGAACTCTGAAAAAGAACGACTCTTCCTGCGGCGCGTTGGTCATCAGCACTTCACGACTGAAGGCTTTTTGGACTTCATCAGCTCTCAGCAATGCAGGGGCTTCTGTGTTTAAGCCTTGTTGCACATTCGCCAAATCCAGTTCCGACAACTCATCCACCAGATGCAAGATTTTACTCAGATCCTGGCTATAGGCTTGAATTTCATTGGATGTCAGCTCTAATCGAGCCAACTTGGCGACATGGGCAACCGTTTCTTCGCTGATCATTGGAATTTAAGCTCCAGTTCCGGTATTTGGATACATTTGAATATTGTAGCGCGGAAGGAGGGGGATTATCTAGCAGTTTTTAAGAAAGCTGAACCGGCTCTCTGTTCTTTTGCTCTGGTAGGCAAGGGGTGCGACTAAGCAATTCATTTAAACGCTTTCTTGTCATTTGATATCCCGGATCAGATTGCGGTGTCGGCATCCGGTTGCCGCGAAATCTTGTATCCTGGTTTTGAAGGCGATCCACCCATTGTTTAAACCAACGACTTAGCACAAACAGCTCCTTGTAAAACATATGCAATATATATCAAATATGTATGCAATTCAATCCTTAAAACTGAATCCAATACAATCAGTCTTTAATCTGCCTAGATTGGTTAAAATTGCCATTCAATCGGCTTTATCCAAAGCGTTCATATCTATAAAACGTGTGATTGACTATCCTCATGTTAAACAGCTTCAATATGTAACCCAAAAGCGCAATTCCTGGCAAGCGCTTTGTGCTATGACAAAAATCGCAAAAAAGCAGGCCGGGCATTTTATGAATCACACCTGTCATCATTGCGCCTGAGGTTGTGATTCGCCTGCGGCCTGCGCTATGTATTTATATAAAAACATCCTATAAGTCAAAATTGCTTCCGTAGGGCGTAACAAAATGTAAACCTTTGATCTTAATAGAATTGGATAAAAGATTTGTTTTACCAATGCAGCCATCGGCTGTAATGTTCAAGCATCCTTTGCAATAGTGATCATACATGGGGGATAGTCACGAGTAATGGGGTTGAGATTTTCCCGCAGCCCAAAGGGCTTAGCGTTATTTTGGAGAACATCAATTGCGGGTTGAATGGTTGAGGCCATAGCACGCTCTGTCAATTCGGCCTCAGTAGCACCAGGATTATGTTCCATCATCCACTTAGGAATTTTTATTTGCTTAAGCCCTTCGATGATTTGAGCCTTTAACCTATCGGCATGTTCACCGTCAAAATGTCGATGAAGCGCCGCTTGAATGAATTCTAAATAATCCTTATACTCCGGCCTGACAGGTTCGACAGGTTCTGGTCTTCCTAACATGCCTCTTAATGACTTAGGAATCACTGAGTTTTGTGCGGCTAGATATTGATCCATCGCAACACGATAAGCTTGGCAAGCCTTTTCGTAAGCCTCCCGGCCTTCTGCTTTTGCTTTTACAAATGTTTCCCGAACGTTTTCTGTCAGAGTTTTAATTGCATCACTACTTGCTACGCCATCACCTGGCCAAGGTGATATAGATCCTCCGCTATTCTGGATAGACCCGTAGTTGTCTGGATTAGAATCTACTATTAATCTTACAGTGGCTGGTATTCCAAGACCAGGCTCAGCAGGATGATACACAATAGATGAAAACCGAGGTGATGAAACTTGTAGTGAGTTCATTAGGATGCTCCATGGATATTGTTTAAATGATAACGCCCTAAAGATTCAAAATTGCCCTGAATCGGTGTAACAAATTGTAATCGATTGATGCTAAAAGCCTGAGCGAAAATTGATTGAAGATGGCTAATCTTTATAATCGGTTATTTTGATATTGAGAGAGCGCTTCATAAACAGACTTAAACACATCGGCCCAGTCCATGGGTTTAGATTGCCTGAATAGCCGATGATTTGGGTACCAGGCGTTATCCGTTCGATTCTGCATCCATCGCCAA
>JANWKX010000044.1 GCA_025451145.1 Vampirovibrionales bacterium | reverse complement strand
GGAGGCTGTGGTAGCTGGTGTGGTGGCTATTGTGCCAGTGATTCGGGCTGCCAGCAAAGATATTCTCGTAGCAACTATGGTTATGGAGCACCCTTTTACATTAGTGGCTGTCGTTGTTGGGTTCCAACACCTGGCCATGGGGTGTGTGATATGAATGGCCAAGATTGTTATCATATATTGCCATTGTAGTAATTCGACCAACATAATCTGAATCCACAGTAAAGCGGTGCTCTCTCTATCGAGTTGATCTGGATTCAGATAATTATCGTATTATTTCTTTAAGGAAAACCTATTTGCAGGAGATTTTTGGCCATATTTTAAAGAAATGTTCAAATCAGTCGAAGGTTAAAAATAGACATCTGGATGCCTCATGTTTTTGGAGTGAATTTATCCCAAATGAAAAAAAATAGTGCTAAAGGTCTCTCTTTGATGGAATTTATCGTAACGATGGCTTTGCTTGCCGTTGTTGCCACTTTTGCGTTTATCAAAATAAATGAAACTCAGCAATTTAACCAAAACAAGGTGGCTTTGGCCGAAATTACGGCGACAACCCGAAAAATTGCCCATCAAGGAAATCTCTTAGGGACTTTGCACTCTGCCAACTTTGGCGATTATATGCTGAAATATATGAATCCGTCCCAGACCTGTCAAAATGATGCCTTGGCAGAAGGTTGTGCGGGCCAGGCGGCATCAAGCACCTCGGAGTTTATGACGAGCTTCTTGAAAAAGATGACAGGTCAAGGACTCAAGGGTGCTGTTCTGGTGACTGGCGCCACTGTCTATGGCTTGAGCAATAACTGTGATCAGATTTTTGGGAATCCCGGTGTTTGTACGATGGTTCATGATGCCAATGGGCCCAAAGGTCCCAATATGGTTGGGCAGGATATACAGGCCTGTGATGTCGCCCATGGCCTTGGTTATGGCACCCCCCCCAGTAATGCCTATACCAGCAACCAATATGGATGGTATACCATGCATGCGGATGAAACACTTTGCCAAGAGCCTCCTCCGCCGGATTGTAAAAAGAACGGGTTAACTGGGGCATGGGATGATGGCTCACGCCAATGTATCTGCCAGCCGAGTAAAGCGTTTCCCAATATTGGGCCGGATATGCTTCAATCGGGTTACGGTTGCAAGTGCGAATATGCCGGTGAAGTGGCCCTTGGTAGCGGGAACGGATGTCATTGTCAAGGTACAGAGACCGTGGTGAACGGCGCTTGTGGTTGTTCTAATCGGGATCAAAGCCCTGATGGTGGTCATATTTGTCGATGCCCCAGCAATAAAGTGCCCAATGGTTCTAACACGGCCTGTGTTTGTCCTTCAGGCATGAATTGGAACGGGAACCGTTGTGTCCCACCTCCCCCCCCCCCACCACCAGTAGGAGTCGGCGGCGGATGGGGACCACCCCGTGGTGGCCGTCCTACTCAAAGCTGTAGTCAAATATTTAATAGCTGCATGAGCCAATGTCAGGCTGATATGAATAACAGAAATTTTCCACTGGGTATCAGAAGAGCAGAGTACCCAGTGTGTACCCAAGGCTGCGATGCTAGTCTCCAAACATGTGGAAGATGTACTACTCCAAGATACTTTAACCCGACTGGTGGCCCACAAGGTAAAGGCCAATGTGAATGCGGCTATGGAACACACGCGAATCAACGCAATGCCTGTGTTTGCTCTGGCGGGGCAAGCTTTAAAAGTGGATCGAACGTTTGCGAATGTCCATATGGTCAAGCTTTTAATAGTAGCGGAAATTGTGTGACTTGTGATAGGAGTATCGGGATGAATTACAATCCTAATACCCAGCGATGCCAATATTGTTACTATAGTTCCAGTGACCCATGGCAAGGAGTAAAACAAACGTATTGTCAGGGGACCTCACCTTTGGTAGATTCCAGTAACCCTAATCATCCTGGGTGGTGTGACACCCCTTTGGGGAATGCGTGTAAAGGGGCCAGTGATCTTTTCCAATGGACGGGTGCGAAAGCTAATCTTATTAAAAATTGGTTCTAACCTTAGTTAGGACAACGCCCAAGGTAAGAGCTTTGGCAGGCAGGATCCACAGTAACCGAAGTCTTTTTCCAGGCGCTGAATCGTGCTTTCCAAACGCTCAATGCGCTGTTGGCCATCGGGCTTGGTCCGCATCTCTCTTAAAAAGTCCTTTTTCCGGTGATCATCCAAATAGGCCAGCAGATCGGATTTAAAGTCATTTAACGCCTGCTTGTTATCAGACTCCTGTTTGGCATGCATGGCGTTTAGGATATTTCCAAAGCCTTTTTCAACACTGCCTTGAAACGCCTCATTGGAATACACCACGTAAGAGGTTTGGTTGAGCAGGAATTGGCGAAATTCATTCAAGGATCGGCCGTTGGTTTTGATGAGTGGGGCCAGATCCGTGGCTTCCATTTCTTCGACAAACGCTTTATTGGGCTTTGTGCTGTAGGGATCGGGATAACCCCAGCCTTTAATCACAAGAGGTTTCTGCCCTGGCGCTGAAGATGGAATCACCAAAGGGCTGCTTAAGGGCATTAAGGGCTGATCCGGATAGAGTAAACCTCTTAAATTCTCCAGGTATTGGCAAAGTCGGACCATGTTTTGCTCACGAGAGGTGGTCAACCCCATGGCCATTCTTAACTCGGTTTCCACCCGACTTTTGTAGTATCGCTCTGTCATCGCCAGGAGTGTCATTGGGCTGACGTCTTCAAACTTAAGCTTGGCCTGGGGATCTTCTTTATTAAAGCCTTCAATAAACAACCGAAGCTGTTCTTCATGGCTAATTCCCTGCTTGAAATGTTGTTTCAGGGAGTCCAAAACATCTTTAGGGCTTAAACAAGGAATCGATTGATTTTCACGGGCAACACTCAACAGTAAATTACTGGCTTCACGCGGATCGATTCCCATGCCACCTTCATAAAACGGTGTAAAAAAGACCTTTCCGACCCCACGATTATATTCCAGTAAAAGATCCTGGAGATGTTCCCGAAGGAAAGCCAAGTCCTCAGTGGAGAATCGGAGCTTGGATGAATCGTTGGGCTCGGTGCCGTATTTGGCGGGATCGGTTTCTCCCTGGTAAAGCAGCATTTTATCAAACAGGGTAATAGGCTTCTTCTCCAGAAACTCACGCAGTGGCTTTTCAAAATGACTCGGTTGTACCGGCAGTAAGGCGGATAATGTGACCAATGCGCCAAAGGCCTCCATTGTATGAGGAGCCAATGATTTGCTTTTCTGGCCGAGACGATTGGTAAAAATGGATTGATAGAGGGCCTGGTTATCTTTGTAGGTCAGAATATAGGGAAGAGGCAGGAGGATCAGCCGCTGTCTTAATTTTTCAAAAATGGGCTTTCCACTGGCATCTTGCAGATCATTATCGTTACAACTAACGATAATAATCCCGTCAAAGGGCTGCTGAATGACTTTCAGATCGTCCCCAATGTTTATCTCACCCGATTCCGAGGTATCAATCAAGTGCGCATATTGCCCCCAATTTAATGAGAGTTCGTCTAAAAAGATAACGCCTCCGTTTGCCCGGGTAAACTGGCCATAAGGAATGGTTAACTGAAGATCCTGTGGTAAATTAGCCGCATTTAAAAGCGGGGACGTCGACAATACGGCATCTTGTTGGCTTTTTTGGCCACTATTCCAGACCAATCCCTTATGAAGCTTAAAATCATACTCAAATCGCTTGACCACGATATGGCTAGCAATTTTCGAGAAATCCCCATGATATTTCTGCTTGAGATAGTTTAAGATCTGCTGTGAGGCGGCATCCAACTGGGTTCGTTTGGGATCCGTAAAATATTTTTCATTAAAATCAGGAGCGAGCTTGCCTTCGGCTTTTAATTCCTGGACCAGTTGGTAGCGATCTTTGGGGGGCAAAACGAAAATCGGGTTTGTATAAGTATCAATCTCAAACGTTTCTTGACCATGAGCATCCTTATGCTCAGCCGCAGGAATACCCAGTTCTTGGTCTTCTTCAGGGGTTAAGTGCCAAGCCAGGGTATATCGAACCCCTTTGCCGCTGGGCTCCTTGGAATAGTTATCCATCATCCAAAGCAAGGTTTTGGCTAACGTGCCTTTGCCAGAGCCATAGGGGCCATGGATCATAATGGCCCGTTCAGGATAAGGCTTTGCCGCAAAGCCTCTAAGGACTTCATAAATTTTGTTTAATGCCAGATCCTGGCCAATGAGTCCGGGTTCTGCCAGATCAGGACGATACCATGGCTCATTGGGCAAGGCAAACGTCTTAATTTTTTGACCCAAGTACTCCTTCTCGCCAGTACTGTAAAAGGACATGGCATCTGACAGGTATTGGCTGGTATTTCTCAGGTGCTGTGATGGGTTTGCCTGAACCATGCCTAAATAGGCTTCAAAGCTCAATGTTGTCGGATAGGAAGCCTGCTGGGCTTGCATGTTCTGGCTAACATTGTTTAAAAATTTCTTAGGGTCCAAGCCAAACCGAAGCAGTGGTGTGTGTCCGGAGGGCCAGGCGCTCATTGGAGGACTTGCTGGAAGAATGCCTTGGTGAGGAGCCTTTCCGGTTAATTGTTCCGACTTGGGAAGAGGCGGTGTTGAACGCCCATAAATTGCTTGATTGGGGGGTGTAATCACCTTACTTGTCCTCCTCCGCGACCTCTGAAAGAATGGTCTTAATTGACTGGCCGTACTGGCCAGGATCATCAGACCGATCAATCCGTGTAACCGCTACTGTATTGGGTCTATCTTTAAACTGCTTTTTCAAGGCGTCTGTAAATTTGCCGGTGCGTCCACTGGCAACATCCACAAATGAGAATCGATTGACCCCTTTTGCGAGCATTTTTTCAACTTCTCCAGCAGATTCCTGATCGTCTTGATTGCCAAAGGTATCGCCATCGCTGTAATGCTGCACATAGACATTCCATTGGCTCACAGGGTACTGTGTATCAATCAGATCGTTAACCAGGTGGTAAGCACTGGCAATCTCGGTCCCTCCGCCCTGTGTCGTGTTATAGAAATCGTCTCGACTCGATTCCTCAGCTTCCACGTCATGGGTAATATAAACAATTTTGAAATTCTCATTGTTCCAGAAATCATCATTGGTGTAATCATCTCTATCCGTCTCTGCTGCTGCTTCCTTGGCATAGAGGTGCCTCAAGAGATTTTCAAACAAAAAGGAGTGGATTCGAGTGCGTTTTTTCTCCTCTTCGCCCATGGATGCTGAGCGATCCCGAACCAGAAATAAAACGGTTTTGGCCTTTGGCCGTTCAACCTGCCGATAATCCTGGCGAACAATGTCACCTTCCTGGAATTCAATGCCATCATTGGGATCAAAATCCTCGCCTTGCTCGCCCATGGTTCGCTTGAGGGCCTTTTTATAGGTCGGCATCACTTGCACAATGCCAGGCGGTTTTCTTTTTTGGCGATCGTACTTATCAACCGTCTGAGGGACGCCTCCGCCCGGGCGAAGCTTGAGATTCGGGAGATGCAGAATATCTTCAATCCATGACATCACCTCTTGAGGGGACATATTTGGGGTCCAGACCTCTCTGTCATGTTCGCCTGCATCCTGCCCGGCTTGACCTGGCTTACCTTGCCCCTTTTTGGGCTGCCCCTGCTGGATGACATCCCCTTCTTCCCCGTCGCCTTGCCCTGCGCCATCTTGGTTAGGGCTCCGTGGTGTAAAAATGGGTTGTTCAACATCCGGGGCCGGAAAGCTGATGCCTTTTTTGGGATCAATGACGATTTTGCCATCTTTAATGCGTTCCCAAAAATCCTTTTTGGCATTGCCATGGACTTTATCCATAAAGCGCTTTTCATATGGGTCTTCGCCAAACCGAATCTTGGAAAACGCATCGAAGTCCTTAGAGTGCAAACCTGATGCTTGTAACGGTATTTCCGGTTGGGTTACAGCCTTACCCTGCTGAACTATCCGCTGGCTAAAAGAAGGTGAAACCGATGTGACTTTTATCATTTTCAGGCCCTCTTGATTCGGTTGCCGCTGGGATCAACCACATATTGACGCTTACCGTTGTCACTGATTTCATAAATAGGAATGCCATTATCATCCAGTTCATAGAGCAGAACCTCTGGTGAAATGTAGTAAACCCTTTGGCCCTTAATCTCCTGACTTTCAAGTTTTGTCGAAAAGCGGATATGTGTCTGGTTTTCAGGATGTTCATCATCGGTATAAATACTATCCAGATGTGCTGGCGCACCCCACATCTCGGCCATATACCTCAGGACTGCTTTTGCCCAATCCGTTCGTAAATCAACACCCGGATAGTGCTTTAACAATAGTTCGCCTCGGTTGTTGAAGTTGGAATCGACGACGGCAATTGATGTAAAAGCGGGGTTTTCAAACCCGAGTTGATTGATAATCGCCTGCCGAACCTCATTGGGGTCTTTTGAAGCGATTCTTTTCTCACCCTCTTCGTCATTTCCATCGTCTGATTTGACCCATTTGTACATTTGCTCGCGTTCAATCAATTCATCGGTGAGGTAGTTACTAATAAAGCCGCGATCATCTTCCATTTCCATGACCTCCCGAGCCGCCTGAATCCCCGGCGTTACCCCATTGGGATCAATCTTGATACCTCTTCTCCGAGCGGCCTCATTGGCTTTTTCTTCAATATCCTTATAGATCAAGGAACCCAGGCGATAGGGGTTTATCTGGGTTTTGCCAGGGTGTTTGACCCCTTCCATCATGGGCAGGACATTGACGATATCCAAAGGTTTCAATTCTCGATTAGCAGGCTTTAACACCTCAAATACATCTTTCATTAGTTTCTCATGCCAAAAGGTGGCCCAGCCTTCATTCATGACTTTTGTTCGGACTTGAGGCAGGAAGTAATAAGACTCTTCACGTAACATGGCTAAGATATCCCGTTGCCAATCGGCCATACCATGGCCATATTGGTATAAAAATCCCATGACATCCCGATCAGGCGAATGGGGAAATCGAGGACGCGGCAGAATGTAATTGACGCCTCTTGGAAGCCCGTCACTAGCCGTGATAGGTTTGTGCTCGTCATGAGGCTCAAATGGATTCACCATGGTTTCTTTATTTAAATCCGGTGCTGAGTAGGCGCCTGTATCCGCAAGCCACTCCATGGTATGGACCTTATCCAGAAACTTCTCAACGGTGTCTTTGCCATATTTCGCTTCAAATGCCTGGATTCTCCGTGCGTGATCTCCCATGGTATCAACGATATGTCGATTCGTTTTGGAAAAATTCACATTATTATTAAAGAAGTCGGTATGGCCATAGACGTGAGCCATGACAACAGCTTGCTCGTATACATCGTTGGTATTGAGCATATAGGCGATAGACGGATTGTTATTCACCACAAGCTCGTAAAGCTTGCTCAAGTGGAAATCTTGCTGCTTTTTCATATAGTAGTAATCACGATCAAAACGCCAATGAGGATATCGCGATAAGAAACCACCCTGCGAAGCAGCCCTCATCAATTTGCGTGAGTCGACCATATAAAAATGCGTTGGCAACGGCTTTAACCAGGGGACTTTTTTGCCATCTACCGTTGGCCTTGGCTTTGTCACCAGCTTGTAAATATAATCATTCCACTGTGTGAGTTGTCTAAGGTAAGGATCTTGGGTTTCCATGCCAAGTACAAAATCACCAACAGGTGGGCAATCGGTACATTCTCGATTATCCGATGGATCTATTGGTGGAGGCGTTTGAGGCCCCTTGTTTCGACCAGCCATCCCAAAAGACACCTTGTGAAAGGCATCTTTTGGATGGGATAACTCATCCATACCCTGATAGGCATTGCTTTGGCCCTGTCTCAAAAATCGAGGTACAGGCTTTCCTACCATAGGTAAGGGCATTATCTTGTTCAACATGACTGCTTGATCCCTTTACCGAGCTTGGGCTGATTATTTTTTATCTTCATTCTCAAGATCTGAATAGACATCCAGAGCATGGAGCGCGGAGACCTCGTTATATCCAAGTTCCATGAGCACTCTAAGGACTGGACTTTGCCGTGCTTTATCCCACTTGTCCGGATCTCTTAATTTCAGTCTTAGCGAATCCAGCTCAAGTTTATTGGGGGTATTATGCGCCCGGACGTATTTGGATACAGCCACTCTAAGCTTATCATCGCCATTATTATCGTAATTATAGGGCTTTTGATGATTATGGTAGGCTGATGCCTTGTTAACAATAGACTGGCGCCATGTCCTTGCGTCTGAAACTGCACCGGCAGGTAGATACTGCTCAACTTCTTTCAGAAGCTGATCATTGTAACGTTGACCGTTAATGAATCCGTGGCAGTTTTCGACGTAAGCTTCATAACAACGATTTAATTCGTCTTTATTTTGAGCCAGTGCTACATTGACATCGTCAGAGATTGCTTTACCGATAGCGGCCTTGGCGATTTCAAATCGAAGTTGGAGCCTATCTCTGAGTTTTTTATCTTTGATTTCCAACAGGTTTCTTGAAAGTACTTCATCAACGACTTTGAAAACCGTTGGGGCATCCAGGGTTTGTGTGCGTCGAACGTCATGTTCGGAAGACGCCCTGGAGAGGATAAACTGGATATCCCGTGAGGAAAGTCCGCTCAATCCATCATCTGCTTCATAGCCCTCTCGAATATAATCATCGATTTCGGCTGCGGTGACATCTACAGGTTTCCCTGCATAAGCATAGGCCTTTTTAAGGAGCCCAACGGGATCTTCCTTATCCGGACCGGGTGCGCCCATCCGAGTGAGGACGGCCCATAATGCCGCAGCTTCAAAGGTGTGAGGGGCGACAAATTTACCGGCTCTACGGGCGGGAATGCCAATGTTGTTCTCATAGACCTGAGCTTCTTTGTTGTATTCCAGCAAATAGGGCATCCTGATCTGTTGCAGCCGGTTTTGCAAGGGCCTTAGGAAGGCATCCTTCTCCATAATTTGCTTTTCGGCCGGGTTGGCATCGATAATATTGATCTCTTCAACATTGATTGCCGGCAGTTTTGGTGGTGTGACACGCCGCTCTGCAGCGACCTCAAGATATTGGGTGAAGACGTCGCGAGAATCCGGCAATAGTTTTAGGGCTTCGTTGTGAAATCCAATTCCGCGGTTGGCATCAAAAAACGCGCCGCCTCTTAAGGAGAACACCCTGGGATCAGACTCATCACCAATGATACTAAGATTCCTCAGGTTCACCGAGCCCCATAGTTGGGATTCATCAACAGATTTTTGGGACTGTGCCTTAAAGTTTCCTATCCCTTTTCGATCATCGTGAGAAACGATAAACCGATAGACTTCCACATTGTTATCCAGCAGTTGTCTCAGAGCCATATTTTTCACTTCTGCCGGACCCAAGGTAGGATTGGCGCTATGTATCTCTTGCTCATACTCTGTCATTAGGGCTTGGCGAATCCAGCGAGAGAGCGGAGGAAGCTCCATATTCCGGCTAATCTCACGCTCTTTTCCTGAGCGGGCAACTTTGGGAATAAGCCATAGCGGATCTGAATTTAAGTCATCTGCAACGACGCCATCATGAACAACCCCTTTGGGGAGTTTATCCAAAAGGGACTTTGGCAAGTTTTTCCATTGAAACGTATACATTTTACCGGCATCGGTGCGACTATATTGTTCATAGCCTTCCATTAAGCGGCGAATAAGGGTGGTTTTGGCACCACCAGCCGGACCCCATAATACAAGGAGCTTTTTACGGGTATCTTGCCCTTCAGCGGCTTCACGAAAATATCGAACGATATCGTCTACCTGTCTTTCATTGCCGATAATCGACAACTCAGGCTCATCGGGGCGCGTAAAGAAATTATAGGAATAGGCTTTTTTGCCAAACGCAGTTGTTTCTGAAACACCCGATTCATCAATCATATCGATGACACGTTGGAAGGGGGTTCTGGTAATCCTAGGATCGCTCATTGACATTTTATAGTAGTCTTGAAACGTAATAGGCGTCATATCCACAACGCCGCCGTTTTCAACATTGAATTCAAAATCGCCAAAACGAACCCCACTGTGGTTCAACTGGGGTTGTATAAAGGGCATGTGATAATTTGGGGTAGGTGTATTTGCCTGAGTCGCTAAAGGGTTTGTTCCTGGCAAGTTGGCTTGAAACTGGCTTGAAAAGCGTTTTTGAATCAAAGGACTATTGTTCGCGGCTAATTGCCGAAACGATTGAATCTGCATGTCTCACTCCCGAAGTTGATATACTGCTCGTTGTTTTTGCTAATCCGTCACAATTGAATACATTGCTATATTTGGGTTATCCCAATTACAACGTTACATTTATTGATGAAAGCGATAATCATTGCAAGTAAAGATTTGTATCAATAAAAGCGTTTATATTTGAAATATCCTCCCGATATTCTTCTTTTTGAGAAGGATATCCATTATTCAAAAAAGGAAGTGATGCCATTCCCAATCTTTCGTTAGCCTAAAAGGAAGCTATAGAAGGAAACATTGGCAAAAACTCGTTAAAAATCTTTCTCCTCAAAGGGATACTGGCGCCAAAATCACAAAAAAAAAGCCCCAGCGGAAGCTGAGACCTGCTGTATGTACTATGAGTGGAAGAGAGTTGAATCACGAGAGTTATTATGCAAAGGACACTTGTTGAACACTATTGCCAACATGAGCAATTTTGCGGACAGACTTTTGTCGAGCCAAAGGACTTTTTTCATCTCAAAGCTTTCATTTGAACAGCCAGATCTTGCGTTAATTACGATATTCAGCCTGTGTGCGTGACGATAGTGGCTGGAAAAATAGGGTTACTCATTGAGGCAATAGCATTTTTGTGGTCTCTTTATACATTAGAAGTAGTGTCTTTAGTGAAAAATAGGGTATTGAGGTTGAGTGATAAAACAACCAGTAAGGCTCAAGAGAAAACACGAATCCTGATTTTAGGCGGTGGATTTTCCGGCATTAACGCCATGCAGCGCTTGGAGAAAAAATTCGCCCGAAACGAATCTGTTGAAATGATGCTCATTAGCGAGGAAAATTTTCTCCTCTTTACGCCAATGCTTTCAGAGGTCGCAATTGGGGCTGTGGATTCACGGCATATCTTAACCCCAATTCGGGATTTATGTCATAAAACCATGTTTTACCGGGCCCAGGTCATTCATATTGACTTGAAAAGCCAAAAAGTTGATCTCTATTACAACGGTGTTCCGCGATGCTTGGATTCGATTCATTATGATCATCTGGTATTGGCCTTGGGAAGTACAACCAATACCATGCATGTCCCTGGTGCTGACCAGTATGCCTTTAAATTCAAGGAGATTGGCGATGCCATTTTAATTCGCAACCATGTTGTGGAAATGTTTGAATTGGCAGAGACATCCGCTGATCCAGATGAAAAGGATGCCTTACTCACCTTTTCAATCATCGGCGGAGGCGATTCCGGGGTCGAGATTGCCGCGGCCATTCAGTCTTTTGCGCGCCGTATTCAAACGTTATATCCAACCATTAAAATGTCTGACATTCAGGTTCACTTGTTTGAGGCTCAAGAGCGCATTCTGGCAACCCTGCCTGAAGAACTGGCATCTTACGCTCAAAAGCAACTGGAGTCTATGGGGGTTTATGTCCATACAAGTACTCGAGTTCAAGAAGTCCACGGGCAGTGGGTTGTTGTTGGTACTGAACAAAAACTGCCGACCTATACTACCATTTGGGCAACCGGTGTCGCAATCCCGGATCTGATCCAAAGCTTGCCTGTAGAGAAGGATGCTAAAGGACGACCTATCAATACCAGTGAGTTAAGGTTGCCTGGATATGATAATGTTTGGGCCATTGGGGATAATATTTTGACGCCTCTCCCTGAGCATTCTGGATTTTATCCCCCTACTGCACAATCGGCTATCCAAGAGGGACATCATGTCGCTGAAAATATTGCCAGGGTCCTTCAGCATCAAGAGCCTCTGCCGTTTCATTATCAACAAAAGGGAGAAATGGTTGTCTTGGGAGAAAACGCTGCCGTTGCCATGGTGTATGGGAAAAAGCTTAAAGGGTTTCCGGCCTGGATCGTGTGGCGGGCCTTTTACTTAATGCGTCTTCCAAAAGGTAAAAAACGAATCAGGGTTTTGTTTGATTGGATCCTGAATTTGTTTGGCCCGATGGATACAACACAATTAAAGCTTGCGCCCCGAAACGAGCCAATCGATTCAACGGCCTTACCCTTTCCTAAAGAGCTCTTTGCTGAGAAGGAGGCTTGACTCTCTTAACTTTTTTTTAAGAAAGGGCTTACGAAATTCAAAATACTATGCTAGTATCAAAGATACGTCCTGGAGTGTAGAGACGATTCGGTAGATAGAGAGAGTTGGGTACTGTGAGTACTTCCAATAAAGCCTTTTTCAATATTGATTATTACAACCCAGCAGAAGTTCTCCAACTTCCCATCATTCCCAGTGTTACTCAAATCAACCCTCCAAAGCCAAAGTTAACGTCCCTACAAAAATGGGGATACGGTATACTGGCTTTTTCATTGCTTTTTATCGGACTTCAGGCGATCCGGTGTGGGTTTATTAGCATTGTGAAAATTGAAGGGCTGTTACATCAGTTGGCCCTGGTGAAAAGTGCAAATGAAATGGTTATTAGCCGTAATGCAACTCTCCAGGATAAAATAGCCCTGTATTCGTCTCCTTTGGGAGTTGAGGAAATGGCTCGGGAGCGGCTGGGCATGGTCAAAAAAGATGAGATCATAGTCCGCATCTTCCCCCCGACCCTAGCTCAACGATAACCAACGAAATTTATTTACCTGCAATCAATAAGTTCTGACGAGCTTCTCCATATTTGGAGCAAGCCATTTTTCTGTTTAAAAAATTGGAGCATGGGGCGAAGCCCCAGGTAAAACCAGGGAGGGGGCGGGGAGGGAACGGACCCGCACCAACCAGCAATCTTTTTGCATAAGTCCTAAATTAATAAGATCCAATCAAATCCCGGACTTTCCATAACTC
>JANWKX010000043.1 GCA_025451145.1 Vampirovibrionales bacterium | reverse complement strand
GAAGGCACGATCCATACGTTTATCAGCTTGGATTTAAAAGAGCAAATGGAATCCGGGCAATACTTCTTTGTGAAAGTCATCGCCATTGGCGAATACGCTGAAAACAAACCCATTCGGATTTCTTAAATAGCAAGGCATTCACTAGCAAATAAATTTGATAAATTTCTATGCTATATTTCAAGTCAATTTAATACCCACTAACTACTCGGAATCAGTACATAGCGAGTAGCAGGGATTGAAGATTAAAAGCTGCTATTATAAGTGTCATGAGAGCTTCTGATTTACAAAATTTGCCTGATATAACGTCATGGGAGCACCTAAAAACAACCTCAATTCCTGGCACACGTGAAAAAATAATGCTTCGCTCTCCTCTGGATCAGAAGCGATACTTTATCAAGTTTCCAAAAGATAGGCCCCTAGACGATCCAGATACACCGGTTCTTCAGGAACAAGAGATTATAACTGAGTATATAGCAACATTGTTGGCTAAGCAGGTTTTAGGATATGAGGTTCATACCTGTGCCCCTGCTTTATATAATGGCAGATTGGGAATAAATAACTGCATGTTAGTTCAAGATCCCAGCTCTTCTCAGCTTGTATACCCAAAACAGCTTATAAGAGAGGATTTAAGCCAAATAAACCAGGAGCTACCTGGAGAAAAAGACTATATACCCTATCTAAGATTACACACACTTGATAATGTTTTAACTTTGTTTCAGCAATATTGTTCCCCTTTTTCAGGCTTTTTTGAGGAAAAATTCATTCCTGGCTTTTTAAAAATGGTTCTTTATGACGCTTTGGTAGGCATGGGAGATCGGCATTGGGAGAATTATGGAACTTTAAAGACAATTTTCTTGACTGGGAATGATACTCCAGAGGAAGTTTTAAATAAAATCAGAAAGGATCCAAGCTTATTTCGCTACGTTCTTAAGCTTTTTTCCACGGAGCGCCTGCGTGATATTCAAAATGAAGTTAGTATTGAGATATCAGAAATTGATTTTGCACCACTTTTTGACAATAGTGCATGCTTGTACTGGAACTTGATTGATAAGAAGCTTCCAAAAACAACTGAAGCCATCATAAAGTATGCCAACAGCCCTAAAGCATGGAGTCATATCAGTCAGCCCGGAAAAGAAAAAATTACTTTATTCGATCTCTTAAGATATATTTTGTTTGGCATGGAAAGAACGATTGCAAAAGTAGATTTGAGAAACAGCCTAATCGAGGAGTTTGCTATTTTAAGTTCCCGTTATAAAACTGAGAACATTAGAAAGACTATCTCTGGTAATCATTTTGGCCTTTTTAGTGATGAAAGGATTGAGCTGATTTGCCGATACATTGATGTCAGAATGAGCCTAATTGAGCAAATTTTCAATGAGGTGTAGCAAGAATGAGATCAATTACACAAAAAGATAATCAAAGATTGAGAAAAATGTCATCACAGCATCTAAAAGTCACATATAAAAATGATTTAATTGGCACCTTATCCTACGATGACGGTATTTATACGTTTGAGTACTCTGAAAATTTTGAAGCTCTTAAAATACAACCATTACCAGGTATAATTCCCCCAAAAAGCTCTTCTGCAACATTATGGTCGTACTTTCGAACACGTATTCCAAGCACTAACACCCATGTTTATAGAAAGTTGATAGATGAGTATTCTCTATCTGAAGTAGACCAGCAAGACGTTATGGTCCTGCTAGCCACGGTAGGTAGTAAAGTAGCCACTGATCCATTTGTAGTAACCTATTTTGAATAAGCACAACTCAGATCAAGTCGTGTCAAAATTTGAATTAAAACGCAGATTACAGCTTGGTGGTTGAGCCACAAGCCATACAGACGTAATTGGGTTCACCCCAGGAGTTGAGGCCTTTATAGTGCATGGGCTCACCGCAACGGCATTTCACGCTGTTATCTTCTGGCTGAGCCTCTTTTGCGCCTTCACAGCTTGAATTCATACATTTTGTCCCTGTGGCTGTGATGACAACGCGTCCGTTACAAACCGGGCATTTTTGCATGGCGATTTTCCTCTATCGTGCCGATGGTTGCCTCATTGTAGACCAAATTTGGTGAGACGTTAAACCCATACACTTTTGATATAAAGTTCCATTATTCAGGGGAGGGAACGTCCCCAAAAACTGGATACTCTAAATTTAGGATGATAGGTTAGGCGTGGTGATATCAGATGGATTTTGGAACGCTCATTGGATTAGTCCTGGGTCTGGTCATTGTCTCGGTGTCACTTTTGATTGGTGGCGTGCCGATTCAGACCATTATTCAGCCAGAGGCCATTTTGGTTGTCTTTGGCGGAACCTTGACAGCATTATTGATCAATTATTCCCCGGCGGACATTCATTCCGCCCTGTTCATGATGACAAAAGCACTACGGACGGAAGACCTGGAAGCTGAAGAAGTCATTGATTACATTGTCGATGCGGCAATCTATATCCGCTCCAAGGGGCTGCTTGCCGTTCAGCCGTTGCTTAGCCACGTAGATATTCCCTATTTGCAAATTGGGTTGCAGATGATTGTGGATAACCAGCCCACTGATCATATTCGCTCCCAGTTGCAAACCGAGTTGGAGGTCAGTTACCGGCGTCAGAATCAGCTTGCAAAGATTTACGAAACGGCTGGTGGGTTTGCCCCAACCATGGGGATAATCGGCGCTATTATTGGGCTAATTCAAATTATGAACATGCTGAAAGCGCCTGATCAGTTAGGCCATGGGATTGCCCAGGCTTTTATTGCGACATTGTACGGTGTTGGGGCTGCGAATCTGCTGTTATTGCCCCTGGCCGGAAAACTGAAGCAACGCGCCAAAGATGAGTGGTTTTTAAAATCCATTATGCTTCATGGCATTCTATCCATCCGTGAGGGGCATCATCCCAACCGAATTAAAGAAGAATTGGATGCGTATCTGGGCTTTAACTTAGAGGCGGCGGCCCCGGCTCAGTATGACTTACCCGCTTATGACCCTGTGGTTGGTACCATATGATGATACCGACCCATCCCCTGAGGCAACTGGATGAACTGGATGAGGATTTAGAGGCCCATTCCGGCTATACCGGCGTCAGCCGATGGATTATTCCCTATGCCGATTTTCTGACGTTGCTGCTGGGATTTTTTGTCATTCTCTTTGCCATGACCCAAATTGAAAATCATCAGATTACGTCTAAAAAATCAGTGAATCAGCAGGCTTTTACCAAAGTACTTCAGGAAAAAAAGCTGGCCGAAACAGAGGTTCGGGCCTTAAAATCAGCCCTGATTAAAACGGGTAAAAATCCGGCCCAGGTTTTACAAGCCTTAGCTGAAACGGCATCGGTTTCCGTCGCCCAGGCGCCGGATCTGTCCCTCAAAGATTTGGAGGAGTCACTGGGTAAAAAATTGAATCTGAAAGGCCAACAAATCACCGTTTCCCAAGATTACCGTGGGATTGTCATCTCCTTCCAGGAGCGGATCTTTTTTCAGCCGGGTAAAGCCGTTCTTTCTCGGCGGGCGGAGCAAACCTTGGATAAATTGGCTTCTATTTTGATTCAAATCCATCGTCCAATTAGAGTAGAAGGTCATACCGATAATACCCCCATTAAAACCTCGCTTTATCCTTCTAACTGGGAGCTTTCGACGGCAAGAGCAACAGTTATCGTGCGTAACCTGATTGAACGCCATCGGTTCGATCCTCGTTTATTGTCTGCCGCGGGTTATGCCCAGTACGAGCCCCTGGATGATAATTCCACCATTGAAGGGAAACAGAAAAACAGAAGAGTCGATATAGTATTATTGAACCCACTTTCAGGCTTTTCGGCCTCTCAAAGTCACCCCCTCTCGAAGAAGGCCAAAACACCCTCAAGGAGCTCACATTAAAATGGCACGCCCAACCAAGTCTAAAGATGTGAAAGGCAAGGCAACGGAGTCTGAAGGCAATGAGCCGCAATCTGCCCCTAAGGAAGGCCCGAATCTCATGAGCACAATTATCATGGCGGTCATCATCATTTTGTGTACGACCATTTCTTCGGCAGCCTCAGTGTATTTTTTGGCTCCTATCGTTCTTAAACCCTTACTGGCACAATCCCAGGTCAAAGGGGAAGGTGATGCTGGCGGTGGTGATGCGGCAGATGAAGGAGATGGTGAAAAAGAGCCTACCATTGGCCCCGTGCTGGATTTAGAAGAGTTTACCGTGAACTTAAAAGATCCCGGTGGCCAGCATTTCTTGAGAGCCGATCTATCCATCACGGTGACAGCCGATGACCCGAAATTCGAGAAACTGACCGGTGAGGCCATGACCAAATGGGAAGAAGATTTCAAACATGAAATGTCTCATTATGTTCCGGCCATTCGGGATATTGTGATTACCAGCCTAACCAAGCGGACCTCCTCAGAGTTGGAGTCTGCCGAAGGCAAAGATACGATTAAAAACGAAATTAAAAACCAGGTTGATGGGCTGATGCAGGGAAAACATAAAGTCATTCGGGTGAATTTCGAAAATTTCATTATTCAGTAAGGACGGTTCAATAAATCTGCCAAATGGCCGATATCATTTATAGGTGATTCAATCGAAGAGAAGAGAGGACTAAAAAAGTGAATTGGGAGAGATTAAGAGGAGCCGATCGTTAGTATGGTTGACTCAACATTATCTCAAGACGAAATAGATAATTTATTATCCTCCTTGGGGGCGGGGAATAGCTTTGCAGCGCCAACGGTGGCTGCTGGGGGTGGCGTTGCCAAATCCGGTGATCCATTAGGGGATGATCCCAATCAGCCTGGCTCAGCCGAAAGACGCAATTACAAGCTCTATAATTTCAGGCGGCCTGATAAATTCTCGAAAGACCATTTGAGGGCCCTTCAAACCATCCATGAATCCTTTGCCCGCCATTTGAGCATGGTTTTAACCGCCTACCTCAGGATGAACATTGAGATAGATGTTGTTTCAGTAGACCAGCTAACCTATGATGAGTTTGTCCGGTCGATGCCAAGCCCGGTCACTGTATCCATTATTGAAATGGCCCCGTTAGCCGGACAAGCCCTGTTGGGATTCGGCCATGAGGTCTCTTCCAGTTTAATCGATCGTATGCTGGGTGGGCCGGGCTTATCCGAATCCAAGCCCCGGGAATTGACCGACATTGAACAATCCTTGATTAAGCGAATCATCGATAGGACTATCGAATCCCTGGAAGAGGCCTGGCACTCATTTGTCTCGGTTGCCATTAGTGTGATTGGGATCGAAGAAAGCTACAACTTGATTCAAGTGGCTTCTCCTGGGGAAATTGTCGCTCTGGTGACTTTTGAAATCGGGTTTTCCAATCGTGAGTCTGGCTTAATGAGCCTCTGTATTCCGTTTCCCATCCTGGAAACTGTTTTGCCTCACTTAAGCGCACAACATATCTTCCATCGTCAAAGTGAAACGGCCTCCCAAGAGGAAAAAGATAAAATTCTGACCAAGCTTCATTTTGCCAAAACGCCAATAGAGGTTTTCTTGTCAGGGACTCAACTTTCGGTTCAGGAACTGTTGGATTTGACCGTTGGCGATGTCATCAAGTTGGACCGGCCTGCCACGTCGGATTTACTGGTCAATATTAATCATAAGCCCAAATTTTTTGCGCGGCCGGGAAAAATCAAAGATAAGCTGGCCGTTTATGTCACCGATATTATTAGCAATGAAGAAGTTATAGAAGGCTTTGGACTCAATGGATAATCAAGACAACGCCCTTTTAAACCAGGAAGACATTGGAATTAGTCTTGAACTATCCAATATCACCAGCGGTGGTGCTGCTTCGACAATGGCCATGCTGGTTGATGGTAGCATTGAGCTAAGCCCGCCTGAAATTGACGTTTATCCCGATATTGCATCATTTGTATCAAAGGCCAATCCAGGCAATGCGATTTTAACCACAGTTAACTATACAAAGGGATTGTCAGGTTCACTCGCCTATATTCTTGCGCTCCCAGCCGCCAAAGCAATTGGCAACGCTCTGATGGGAGATAGCCCAGATGCCGCTAATGATACACTTCCTGAACCCCATTTAAATGCTGTTGGGGAAGTCATCAGCCAAATGATGGGCGCCAGTGTCAGTGGCATGTCCCAGTTTTTATCCTATCCCATGAGTCTATCGGCACACCAAATCGGGACTTTTTCACCGGAAAAACTCATGGAATGGATGCCTCAAACCGGCCAGGATGGTTTAGTGGTCTTACGCTATAAGATTTTAGGGAGCAACATTGTTCCCGAAGCGGATTTGTTCCAAGTCATGACGGTGACGGATCATCGTGAACAAATCAATACCTTTCGGACCATGGCTCTGGGAGAAGGGGCTGCTCCAGCGGGTGATGCTGGTGAAAAATCATTTGAAATGGCAGGTGTTGGTTCAAGCCAACCAACTAGGAGTGGAGTGAACATGGAAGAAATGGAGTTAAACCCTGTTGCTGCCGGCTTCGGAGGCGGTAGTTTTGAGAGTTCGATGGACTCGGATGCTGGCCCCGTCACTGTTCGCCCCGTGGAATTCCCTTCCTTTGACAGCCATGTCTCCCCTCAGGGGGTGATGAATAAAAACCTTGAGTTGGTCATGGATGTCTGTTTAAACCTGACGGTGGAACTGGGCCGGTCAGAGCTACCCATTAAAGAGGTCCTGGAGCTGAGCCGGGGATCCGTCATTGAGCTAAACCGCGTTGCTGGTGAGCCGGTCGATTTATACGCCAATGGCAAGC
Source organism: Vampirovibrionales bacterium (assembly GCA_025451145.1). Classification (GTDB taxonomy): domain Bacteria; phylum Cyanobacteriota; class Vampirovibrionia; order Vampirovibrionales; family JAGQHJ01; genus JANWKX01. Next base: position 8,835 of record JANWKX010000043.1, on the reverse strand, counting down.
TCATTGCCAAAGGGGAAGTGGTCGTTATTGAAGATAATTTTGGGTTGAGAATTACCAGTATTGTGTCCCCGGCGGATCGTTTGCGAGGGCTTTAGCCTTTTTTAAGTTTTTCTCGGTGTCTCATAAGGCGCCTCTCAGTCTTCCCTGCCGCATCCCTAAAATTTACTTTGTTTCTCGTTGGGTACATGCCATCTGCTGGCTTTTTGGCGCATGCTAAGGGTAAACTGAACCTATGAAGATTTGGATTGATGCGGACGCGTGTCCGGGTGTCATTAAGGATATCGTGTATAAAGCCGCTTTAAAACACGGTATTGAAACCGTCTTGGTGGCCAATAAATCCATTTTTGTCCCGGAATCCCAGTATTTATCATTAAAAGTCGTTGCTCAGGGACCTGATGTGGCTGATGGCTATATCCATGAACATGCCACATCGGATGATCTGGTCATTACGCAAGATATTCCCCTTGCCGGATTACTGGTCCCAAAGGGAATTTCGGTCATAAGTCCTCATGGGACGCTGTTTACCCCTTCCAATATTGGTGAGCGCCTTGCCATGAGAAACCTTGCCCAGGATCTTCGGGATAACGGGTTTCAAACCGGTGGCCCGAAGTCTTTCAGTGATAAAGACAAGCGTCAATTTGCCAATACCTTTGACCAACTGCTGGCCAAACAGCTCAAAAACCGGTGAACTTATGATTATTCGGCCAGAATCTCTGCCAGGGATTCCCATTCCGTATTCAATTGAATCAACTTTTCCTGTCCTTGCTCAAGCTGATGGTTCACTGCCTGAATGTCATCAAACGCTTGGCGGGTAACCAGGTCAGTCAATCTTTCCTGAAGCTCGGATAACTCTGATTCCAGTTGAATAATGGCCTTTTCAAGCTGGTTTAACCGTTTCTCTGATTCACGACGTTGCCGTAATGGTGATGAAGCGCCTTTTTCCTGAATTTTTTGGGACTCCGGTTGAATCTCAGCGACTTCGGGTTTGTTTTTGGGGTTTTGCTTTGCATGGGTTGCTGTAAGGCGGGCAGCCCTGATTTCCTCCCGCTTCGACAAATAATACTCATAATCCCCGCTATAGGGAATCAACTGGCCTTCATAAATTTCCCAAATATCCGTGGCTAGTTGTTGAATAAAGTACCGATCGTGAGAAATACACAAGATTGTCCCTTCATATTCCCGAAAGGCGTCTTCCAGCACTTCCTTGGCAGGGATATCCATATGGTTGGTCGGTTCATCCAGAAACAGAGTATTTGGACCGGATAGGATTAATTTTGCCAAGGCAAGCTTGCTTTTTTCACCCCCACTTAAGACCGAAACGGCCTTAAAAACCTGATCGCCTGTAAACAGAAAGCGCCCCAAAAGTCCTCGAATTTCGGTTTGGGTCATCTCCGGGCGGGCGTCATGCAGGGTTTCAAAGACGGTCTTATTGGGATCCAGGGTATCGAGCTGGTTTTGAGAGAAATACCCTGGGATGGCCTGGTGTCCTTGACGAACTTCACCGGCATCCAAGGTTTCCAGGCCTAAAAGCAACTTAAACAACGTGGTTTTCCCGCAGCCGTTAGGCCCAAGAAGAAAAATTCGCTGCCGTCGCTGTACATCGGCATTAACCCCGAAAAACAAAGGCTTATGATCATACCCTTTGGAGACATTGCGAATCGTTAAGACTTGCTTACCACTGGCCTGAGGTAAGGGGAAACGAACGGAGATACGTTGCATGTTGGTCTTGGGCGCTTCCAGGCGCTCAATTTTATTAAGCTGCTTTTCCCGGCTCTTGGCCTGGGTGCTCTTGGTGGCGCTAGCTCGAAAACGTTCGACAAAGGCCATTTGCTTGGTCAACTCTTTATGTTGCCTGTCAACAGCCGAAGATTCCCGCTCAATCCAGGCGGCTTTCTGGCTCAAGTGAGACGTGTAATTCCCGGGCCAACTGGTTAAGTGGCCAAACTCAAGCTCTGCAATCTCGGTGACCACTTGATCCAAGAAACGCCTGTCGTGAGAGACAATAATCAATCCGCCTTGATAGTCTTTTAAAAAGCCCTCCAGCCATTCACAGGCTTCTAGGTCCAGGTGGTTGGTGGGTTCATCCAGAAGCAAGATATCGGCCCCGGACAAAAGCACCTTGGCCAGGTTAATCCGCATTTGCCAACCGCCGCTGAATTGTTCCACCGGTCGATTCAGGTCATCCAAAGAAAAGCCCAGCCCATTCACCATACGGCTGATTTGAGCATCGACCTGGTGGGCATCCAGACGTTCCATGTGCCGGTGAATTTGATCCAACCGATGGAGAGCCTTCATTTGGGCGTCACCGGTCAAGGATTCCAGTTGTTTCAACAAGTTTGATTCTTCAGCAGCCAGTGCATTTAAATCGGCGTACACCGATTTCACCTCTTCATAAAGGGTATGGCCTGGTGTAATCCGAGGCTCCTGGGTTAAGCAGGCCACTTGAAGGCCGGGGGCCCGGTAAATCGATCCCGAATCTGCCTCAACTTCGCCCATAATGATTTTGAGAAGAGTCGATTTGCCGCAGCCGTTACGGCCAATCAGGCCAATTCGGCTTTGTAGGGTCACCTGAAGGGTGACTTCGTTCAAAACCGATTGATGAACAAAGGCTTTAGAGATTTGGGTCAGTTTTAGCATTGAATAGGACTTAAGAATGGGCTCGTTTAATGATCTGAGTAGAGTCTAGTGTCTTGATCCAGTTGAAGGGCAAAATAATCCCGGATGGTCCCCAAGAATTGGTATTGCGAATTGGGTTTGGGCTTGGAATTCTTGACGGAATCCTGGGGTTTTGGCGGCTTCTGATTGGAAGCGGAATCGGATGGGGGCATAAACGCATCACCTGATTTGAACGGCGGGGGCTGTACTCACAGTATTGCGCCTTTACCCTGTTTGTCAATCATGAATGGGAGAGACTCAGAAGGCCGGTTAAATGTTCAGCCGGGGTCTTAGTGGATTCGACCGGCTAATGGGAAATAATTGGGTAAGAGGACATCGATCTTGGGATCGCCTGTTAAATCATGGGGCTGATCGCCAATACAAGCCACAATTGCGCCATATTGTTGTTTCAGGGAGTCTCTAAGATCCGTTTTAAATTGCCCTTGCAGGGCTCTTGGGTAGCGGTCATTATCTCTCAGAATAATGCCTTTCATCTGAGGCCCCAGAAGATTATTTTGTGCCAGAAGGGTTTGGATCTGGGACAAGTTTTTCTGGGAACGAGCGGATAAGAAGCAATAGGGGATATTTTGGCTCTTTAACCACTCGATATAGGCTTTGGTTTCGGGAAAAGCTTGGGGATTGGCATCATAAATATCCGACATTTTATCCCGATCAATGACAAAGCCTTGTTGAGGCTCATAACCAGTCGTGATTAAGTAAAACAGCGGCGCAAGATTGAGGGTGGTTTCATCAATGTCAAATAGCACAATCCCCTGCTGGCCATGGCGATTCCAATTGGCCAAGGTCTTTTGCTTTGCTTGCTCAAAAGAAGCCTCCATTGCTTGATGGGCTTCTAGGGTATCATACTGCTTTGATACTTCAATGGCCTGCTGCTGAATTTGGCGAAGTGATAGCGAGCGACTGCCAAAGGTGACTTGCCCATAGGGTGAAAAGGGTTTAGGCAATAACGTAAATTGAGCCTTCATTTTTCTCCTAATTCCACATGGAACTGAAATCTTAATGTTCTGAATATTCTAACATAACGATAAATTTGAATTTAAAGGGACGTCGGGGATCGGTGGATCGGCAGCCTCTCAAGAAATAAGCTAAAATCAATCTAAGCAATCCATTGAATGGATAGGAGATTTTAAGGTGCTCAATAAACGCTTTATCCAACCGCTTGTCCTGGCGATTTTGATTTCATTTTCCTTGCCATCATCAGGCTTCTCTCAGGCCGCGGATGTCTTTCATCCCAACGCTCATGTCAGCTATACCCACTGGCAGGACTTACCCGATGGCCCATTAAAGCGCGCATTTGCTCAAACGGGAAGCCAGCTCATTAACAATGTGAATATTGTTAAATTGGAAGACGGAAAGCCGGTGTTGATCCGGGGTGGCGGGTTTACCCAGGCCAATTTGGACTGGCTGATTAAGGATATGGGTGTCAGAACCATCATTGATCTCCGAGGAAAATTCAGCGATGACAAAACCGATCAGCTTATTGCCCTATCGCCTGCCATTCGAGAGCGGTATGAATCCCGGCATCAATTGAACAAATTGAAAAACCTATCCCCTGATGGCGTAAATGATTATGTTACTTACCTTCGGACGCACGATCATATCCCTGCCCACTACTATCATTTGAGGGCTGAAGATCCGAGGTTACTCAATTATCTCAACCAGGCCAACCCTCAGAAACCCTTGGCGATGTTTTGCCAATGGGGATTTAATCGTAGTGGAACCGCCTGGGGTCGCTTGGCAAAATCACAAGGCTGGAGCCTGGATCAGGCTTTAAAAGCCTTTGGCGCTTTATTGCCCAACGGAACCTATAAAAACAAAAAAGATATTGAATACGGGTTTCGGATTCAAAATTCCCACTCTTAAGCCGAGTTTTCGGATTGCTTCAGGCCGTTGTTTTGCGTATGGATATAGTGTGCAATCGGCGAATCTTTCATGAGTAGGGTCTTAAACCTGCCCCCTTGCTGGTTGCTGGCAGAAGGCCTTCGCTTATCCGGGGTATAATAAAAAAATCATGAAATTCAAATTCGGCGGTTTTAGAATTTGGTTTTCATGGGAATCAAATAAAAATAGGAAGCAGGCTTATGAAAACAACCGTTATTATTGCAATTTGTGCGATTGTTTTGCTGGTCGGATTTCAGTTTTTCAATCAGGCCAAAGCTAGAAAAGTGCACTCAGAACCAGTATTGGATGGTATGACGATGAATTCTTCAGGATTGAAATGGAAAGATGATGTGGTTGGTGATGGTAAAGTGGCTGATGCCAGAGATACTGTAACCGTCCATTACACGGGGACGCTTTATCCTTCGGGAGATAAGTTTGACAGTTCTGTTGATCGGGGAGAGCCTTTTAAATTCCGTCTTGGTGCCGGTCAGGTTATCAAGGGCTGGGATGAAGGCGTGAAAGGGATGCACGTTGGTGGCAAACGAACCCTGATTATCCCTCCGGATATGGCTTATGGCGCCAATGGTGTTCCACCCATCATTCCACCCAACTCCACCTTAAAGTTCGATGTTGAATTACTGGATGTTCAATAATTCCATTTTAAAAAAACGCACCAAAAAGGGGACTGTGTAAACAGTCCCCTTAAACTTGTCTTAGGGGTAAGACGAGATTTAAAGCACTTCGCTTCTTGCCCGAACCACGGAGATATTGGCAACCAGGGCAATGGTATTGGATTCCTGCTCAAGACAAAGATCCAAAGCCGTTTGATCAATTTCGACGTATTTGGAAATGACTTGAACCAATTCATCCCGCATATCCTCAAGCAGTGAGGGGGATAGCTCGGTTCGATCGTGCATCAGGACCAGCTTAAGGCGATTTTTGGCATCATCTTTTGCGGTCCCAGATTCAGGATTGTTTTTATCCAAGCCAACGGGCGCAAGAGGACTTGATAGCTTTTGGAATAACTCATTCCACCATTGAATCAGCTTGCTCTGATTCGGGTTTTGAGGTGATGTCAACATAATATCACTCCCCTCCCTTTAGGCTGCGCCGAAGCGAAACAGATTTTTAACTTTTTCCATCCACGGAACCGGGGTATCAAAGTCCAGGAAAGGTATATCTTCCCCGGAAATCCGGCTGGCGATGTTTCGATAGGCCAGGGTCGCCTTGGGCATTTTATCCCCTTCCCGAAGCACCACAGGCTCCCCGCGGTTGGTACTGATGATGATGTTCTGATCCTCAGGAATAATGCCTAACAGGCGGACGGAAAGAATTTCAAGGACATCATCCACATCCATCATGTCGTTGGTTTTCATCATGTCCGGCCTGACCCGGTTAAGAATCAGCTTATAATGCTTAATTTCCTCTTTGGTTTCCAGTAGGCCAATAATGCGATCGGCATCACGAACCGATGACATCTCCGGGGTCGCCACCACGATGGCTTCAGAAGCCGCAGCCACCGCGTTTTGAAACCCTTGTTCAATGCCAGCAGGGCTGTCAATCAAGATAAAGTCATGCTCTTTTTTGAGTTCTGTCACGACGGATTGCATTTGTTCCGGCGTTAAAGCACTTTTATCACGAGTTTGAGCGGCCGGTAAAAGACATAAATTCGGCATCCGTTTGTCTTTGACCAAGGCTTGGGCCAGCTTGCAGCGGTCTTCCACCACATCCACGATATTATAGACAATTCGATTTTCAAGCCCCATCAAGATATCCAGGTTCCTTAGACCGATATCTGTATCAATCAGGACAACCTTATATCCCATACGGGCTAAGCCGGCACCAATGTTGGCCGTCGATGTGGTTTTGCCGACACCACCCTTACCAGAGGTGACGACTATGACACGACTTTCTGTTTTTGCTGCCATAACTGTGAATCCTCTCCTTATCTTTCGATAGTATCTTCAAAAATCTGGATTTCGCCCCCCCTAACTCGGGCAACCTCAGGTCCACGTTGTTTCTTTAAGTTCTTAAACAATCTATCAGGCCTTCTGGCAATATGATTTCCAATTCGAAGTTGAACCGCTTCAATGCGAAGGGCCCGAATTTCAGCATCTACCTTGCCATGACGTCCGGCATGCGCAATTCCACCCAAAAAGCCCCATATTATGATATCGCCATCAGCCAGGATTTCGCTGCCTGAGTGAGCATCGCCCACAATCACAATATTACCGCTGGCTTCCAGCACCTGACCGGAACGCAAGGTTTGCTTATAAAAGACCGTTTCCAATGAGGTCGGCTGCTGGGCAACTGCTTCAAGACGACCATCGCCTAAAGTGACTGAAAGCTTTGAGAGGGGCTCAGCCTTCTGGAAGGTTGGCTCAGCAAGGGTCTCAAAGGGCAGATCCAAATCTTTTAAAGTTTTTGCCACAAAGTTTTTCGGACTGAATGCAACAGGCTTGGGAGGAAAACGTCTGACAAATAGCCCTTCATCCAGTGCAGATTGCTGTGTTTGGGGGACATCGGAGTATAACGTTTCGATATTGATCCCGAAACGCTTACTCACCGTCTTGATTTTTGAGAGAACTCCAGGGGTGAGGAGGAGCTTCCCGGTGTTAATGTCAATTAACGAACCGGGAGCTGTGAGTAAATTGGAATCTTCCAAATACTCTTCTAATAATTTAACCGCATCGGCTGAACTGACAGCATTGGACAAATCAATGAATGCTGCTTGCTCTCTATCCTCTATTGCCGACATGGGGCCTCCTCTTTCGATTAGTCAACAAATAAATTAGTCAACACTTGATGTAGTCATTATACTGATGCGCCTCTTTCAATTTCTAGGGTTTGTAACGCAATGTTTTACAAAATTCCCAGAAACACCGTGTGTTTACCATGTCCTCCCTATAAACAACCATGGGCTTCATCCCACAAACACCGTTTTCGTTGGTGAGTGATTGAAACCGGCGGGTGATGGAAATGGGGTTAATGGATGTTAGCTTTTGGCTTTTCAAAAGTCAAAAATTGCCATTGATTTTTCAAGATAACAGAGAAGGCCTCCCGGAAGCTTAATAGTGAACGAGGGCATTCTTGCTCTCTTCTTCGCTTCAGCGGTTTTGATTCCAACAAGACCCAGGTCATCAAAATGCGCTTGTTACCTTTTCTCTGAATCCATCGTTATAATGGTGAGAGGAAAGAAAGTCAGGATTTGATGGCATTAGCGGAGTGCACATGAAGCGGATCATTCCCTTTCTCCAAAGTTCGTTGTTTGAGATATTAGGATTGGCGGCCTTTTTTCTGCTGTATTGGTGGATGACCCAGTTTTCCGCCCCACCCAGTGGCAAAGAGCTGAATTTGATTGAAGCCGCCCGCGAGGCCATTCAAAACCATCATTTTTATTATCCGACCTTTAACGATACCTTAAGTATTCCGGTATCGCCCTTACTGACGTTGTGTCTTAGCCTGGTCTTTAAGCTATTTGCCTCGACGATTCTGACGGCTCGGACGGTCGTTTTCCTCCTATCCATTGTGTGCCTTTTGGCGTTCCATGCCCTTGCAAGCAGGATCTTTCACCCTGGTGTGGGTATGCTGGCGACCGGGTTATTTCTGGCGACCTGGGGCTTTTTCTCCAATAGTTATGTGGCCAATGGCGCCGTTTTATATGTGTTGATTGTTTTCGCCATATTGGCCGTATTCTTCCAGTGGTTTGACAGCGCCTTCCGCTCTAGAACCTTAGCCAGAAGCTTATATTCTCACTTTATCGTCATCGGTGGGTTGCTTGGACTGGCCTTTTGTACAAACGGATTCCCTGGGGTTATTTTCCCATTAGTGGTTATGGCGACTACCATCTATATCAGTAACCGGCCGGAACTGTTTAAGGATATCGTCTATCCTTGGCTGTTTGTCCCCATGCTTGTCATTATGGTTCCCTGGTTTATCCTGGGATCCTTATCAGTGGGGTTTTTTAATTTTCTGCCCACCGTTTTGAACGTTAAGCCCCATTGGATTTATACCCTAGAACCCTTCGTGTACACCTTACCCATATTGCCTTTATTGATACCTGCCGTCACTACCAAGGATATCTGGAACCGGGCAATTTTAAGCCATCAGAAATCGTTGTTTTTACTAGCGGCTTGGGCCTTCTGGAGTTTCATTTTCCTCATTCTCTGCTCCGAAACCCATGAGGCGTTCTCCATCCTCATGATGGCGCCCTTGATTCTATGGATAGGCTTTTATTTGAGCGAGGTCTTTCGCAATCCGCTGGTCCCTATGCCACTT